>JAPSIJ010000388.1 GCA_031178805.1 Cellulomonas sp.
GTCATCACCGCGGGGATGGTCCTCGCCCCGACGCCGTTCCACGTCATGACCTGGGTGGTGCTGGTGGTGATGACCACGGTGAGCACCTCGCTGCTGGCCTACGTCACCCACTGGCTGCGCCGGCACGCGAGCACCGACGACCTCACCGGCGCGCTGTCCCGCGGGGCGCTGCTGCAGCGGCTCGGGGACCACGTCCGGGAGGCGCACCGGACCGGCGCTGACCTGGCCGTGGTGTCCGCCGACGTGGACGACTTCAAGGCGGTGAACGACACCCGGGGGCACCTCGCCGGCGACGAGGCGCTCGTCGGCCTGGTGGCCGCGTGGCGCACCGGCCTCGGGGTCCGCGCGTGCGTCGGCCGCGTCGGCGGCGACGAGTTCGTCGTCGTGCTGCCCGGGCGGGACCGCGCGGCCGCCGAGCAGTGGGTCGCGGGCGCACGCCGCCGCTCGCCCGTCCCGTGGAGCGCCGGCGTCGCCGTCCTCGGGCCCGGCGACGGCACCGGCGACCTGCTCGACCGGGCGGACGTCGCCCTCTACGCCGCGAAGACCGCCCGCGCCCCGCGGCGCTGACCGCCGGGACCCGGTGCGCCGCACCGGTTCCCTCCCGGCCGTCCGCGCCGCATACTCGGTGCCGGAGGGTCAGCGGCGCCCCGTCCGAGCCCGAACCCGGCGGACGGAGCGCGCATGGTGGCAGGACCCGACGTGTCGGTGGTGGTGTGCACCCGGGACGGTGCCGCCCGCCTGCCGGCCACCCTCGACCACCTCCGCGCGGCCCTGGACAGCAGCCCGCTCACCGCCGAGGTCGTGCTGGTCGACAACGCCTCCACCGACGCCACGCCCCGGCTGCTCGCGGACGCCACCCGCGCGGACCCGCGGCTGCGGGTGGTCTCCGAGCCGCGGCCCGGCATCGCGCGGGCGCGCAACCGCGGGATCGCCGCCACCCGCGCCCCGATCGTGCTGTTCACCGACGACGACGTGCGGGTGCCGCCGCACTGGCTGGACCGGATGGCCGCGCCGCTGCGCCGCGGGGAGGCCGACCTCGTCGGCGGCGCCGTCGCCCTGGCCCCGCACCTGGAGCGCGACTGGCTCAGCCCGGCGCTCGCGTCGGCGTACTTCGCCGTCGTCCCCGAGCCGCCGGTGGTGGGGCGGGAGTTCGCCGCCGCGAGCATCGGCGCCACCCGCGCCGTGCTGGACACCGTGCCGTTCGACGAGTCGCTGGGCACCGCCCGGTACCCCGGCGCGGAGGACACCGTCTTCCGGCTTGACGTGCTGCACGCGGGGTTCCGGCAGGGCACCGTCGCCGGGGCCACCGTCGAGCACCACCCGGACCCGCACCGGCTGGAGCCCGCGCGGCTCGCGGCCCAGGCGACCGGCCGCGGGCGCGGCGAGGCCTACCTCGCCCACCACGTGCACGGCCGCTCGCCGTCCTCGCTCGTCAGCCTCGCCAAGCTGGGCGTCACCGGCGGGCTGCTGCTCGCCCGCCGCGCGGCCGGGTGGGGCGCGGAGCGGGTGGACGAGGAGGCGATCCGGCTGCGCCGCCGGGTGGCGTTCCACCGGGAGATGATCGCGCTGCGGCGGGAGGGCCGCCGGCGGGCGCACGCCGCCGCGGCGGTCTAGCGGGCCGCGGTCTAGCGCGCCGCGGCCGGCCGGTCAGCCCGCCGGCCGGTCAGACGGCGAACTGCGTGCGGTCCCCGTCGGCGAGCGCGTGCGCCACCCGCGCGTGCATCTCCTCGGACATCTCCGGCAGCGCGTCCAGGTCGAACCACCGCGCCTCGGAGTTCTCGCCGTCGCCGGGACCCGGCTCGCCCGACACCCAGCGGAACCGGAACGTCAGGTCGAGGTACTGCGACCGGTCGCCGTTCGCGTACGTCATCGGCGGCAGCGAGTGCACCCAGGCCAGCCGCTCGGCGACGGCGACCACCTCGGTCTCCTCGAGCACCTCGCGGGCGCCCGCGACCGCCGGCTCCTCCCCCGGGTCGATGATCCCCGTGACCGGCGTCCAGGCGCCGTTGTCCGCCCGGCGGACCAGCAGCACCTGCTGCCGCCCGGCGTCCGCGGGGTCCGGGCGCAGCACCACCGCGCTCACCCCCGACAGCCAGAGCAGGTCGTGGCCGATCTTCTCGCGCAGGTCCAGGACGAAGTCAGGGGTGGGCACGGGTCGATGCTACGGGCGCCGTTCAGCCCCGCGGGACCTCGTCCCGCACCTCGTCCCGCCAGGAGTGCTGCGGCTCGAACCCGAGCAGCTCGCGCGCGCCGTCGATCGCCAGCAGCGTCTCGAACTCGCCGAGCTCGCGGCGCACCTCGACGCCGGGGAACTCCGCGGCGAGCAGCTCCGCCGACGGGGTGTCCATGATCGTGTCGGCGGCCGCGATGATCACGTTCTGCGACCCGGTCGTCTCGACCTCCAGGGCGAGCCGGAACGCCGTCGCCGCGTCCCGCACGTCGATGTACCCCCACAGGTTCCACCGCCGGGACGCCGGGTCGCCGTGGAACGAGGGCACCTGCGCGTACATCTCCTGCGGGAAGACGTTGGACAGCCGCAGCCCGACGAACGGGATGCCGGACCACGCCGACACCTGCGCCGCGACGTCCTCGCTCAGCACCTTCGACAGCGCGTACGTCGTCGTCGGGTACGGGAAGTGCGCCTCGTCCACCGGCGCGTAGCGCGGCGGCTCGTCGAACGGCAGGCCCAGCGTCGTCTCGCTGGACGCCCACACCACCTTGCGCAGCCCGAGCCGCTGGGCGGCGAGGAACACGTTGCTGTTGGCCGCGAGGTTGCGGTTGAGCGTGTCCGGCGGCGACTCCATGCCCGGCTGCGGGATGTTCGCCAGGTGCACCACGGCGGAGCAGCCCGCGAGCGCCTCCACCGCCTGCCCGTAGTCGGACAGCTCGGCGCGCATCACGTCCACGCCCAGTCCGGCCCGCTCCCCGAACGGGCCCTGCACGTCGGTCGCGTGCACGGTGTACCCGTGCGCGACCAGGTCCTGCACCACCGCGCGGCCCACCTTGCCCAGCGCGCCGGTCACGGCGACGGT
>JAPSIJ010000389.1 GCA_031178805.1 Cellulomonas sp.
AGCACGAAGTCCGCCGCGTCCATCCGGCCCGGCGGCCGCCCGACGCCGACCCGCACCCGCAGGTAGTCCTTGGTGCCGAGCGCCTTGGTGGTGTCGCGCAGCCCGTTGTGGCCGCCCTCGCCGCCGCCGAGCTTGAGCCGGACGTCGCCGAACGGGATGTCGAGCTCGTCGTGCACCATGATCACGCGCTCCGGCGGCACGTCGTAGTACCGCGCCAGCGCGGCGACCGGCCCGCCGGAGGTGTTCATGTAGGTGGTCGGCTTCGCCAGCACCGCCCGCGGCCCGGGCGCCCCGCCGGGCAGCGTGCCCAGCCGGACCTCCGCGGTCACGGCCTGCGGGCGGCGGGACAGCACGCCGCCCTTCGAGCCGAACGACGCCCGCGCGCGGGTCGCCAGCTCGTCGAGCACCATCTGGCCGACGTTGTGCCGGTTCCCGGCGTACTGCGGCCCGGGGTTCCCGAGGCCGACCACCAACCAGCGCCCCTCGCTCATCGCGGCGCCACTCCCTCCGTCGTCCTGCCTGCGGACAAGCCGGACGCCCGGCACCTCACGGTACCGGGCGTCCCTGCGCACCCCGGCGCGCCTGCGCGCGCCGGTCGGGTCACTCCGCGGCGGCGGCGGCCTCGTCGGCGGCGCGGTCCTCGGCGGAGACCGACGGGACCGTGACGGTCACGATGACCTGCTCCGGGTCGCCCTCGAGGACGGAGCCCTGCGGCAGGGTCAGCGCGCCGGCGGTCAGCGCGGTGCCGGCCTCGAGGCCCTCGATGGAGACCTCGACGTTCTCCGGCAGGTGCGTGGCCTCGGCCTCGAGGCTCAGCGTCTGGGTCTCGACGATGTGGATGGTGCCGGGGGCCGACTCGCCCACGACGGTCACGGGGACCTCGACGGAGACCTTCTCGCCGCGGTTCACGATCAGCAGGTCGACGTGCTCGATGACGTTCTTGACCGGGTCGCGCTGCACGTCCTTGGCGAGGGCCAGGACCGGCTTGCCGTCGACCTGGATCTCGAACAGCGCGTTCGCGGCGCCCTTGACGGCCAGCATGGTCTCGTGGCCCGGCAGGGCGACGTGCACCGGGTCCGTGCCGTGCCCGTAGAGGACGGCGGGGATCTGGTGCGCGCGGCGCAGGCGGCGCGCGGCGCCCTTGCCGAACTCGGTGCGGATGGTGGCGGCGAGCTTGATCTCGGACACGGTGACTCCCGGAGAGCTGGGGGTGGCGATGACGACGGCGGTGGCCTCGACGCGGGACGCTGGACGGGCACGCGGAGGCGTTCCACCCTGTCGATCACGGAAGCGGATGGTCCGTGGACCGTCCGACCTCCCTCGCCGAGGCAACTGCCCCATGGTACCCGGGCCCGCGCCGCGGACGAAACCGCGGCCGGGGCCCCGCCGCCGGCCGCGGGGGGACGCACGAGGGCCCGCTCCCCCCGTCGGGGTGAGCGGGCCCTCGCGGCGCCGGTGCGGTCAGGACTGGCCGTCGAACAGGCTGGTCACCGACCCGTCGTCGAACACCTCGCGGATGGCGCGGGCCACCAGCGGCGCGATGGACAGCACCGTGAGCCTCTCGAACCGGTGCTCGTCGGGGACGGGCAGCGTGTCGGTGATGATGACCTCGCGGGCGCCGCACTGCTGCAGCCGGTCGGTCGCGGGGTCGGACAGCACGCCGTGCGTCGCGGCGACGATGACGTCCTTCGCGCCGGCCTCCATCAGCACCCGCACGGCGCCGGTGATGGTGCCGGCCGTGTCGATCAGGTCGTCGACGAGCACGCAGGTGCGGCCCTCGACGTCGCCGACGACGCGGTTCGCGACGGTCTTGTTCGGCTGCCGGATGTCGCGCGACTTGTGCACGAAGGCCAGCGGGCCGCCGCCGAGCTTCTGCGCCCACAGCTCGGCGACGCGGATGCGGCCGGCGTCGGGCGACACCACGGTGACGTTGTGCACGTCGACGCGGGTCCGCACGTACTCCGTGAGGATCGGCATGGCCCACAGGTGGTCCACCGGCCCGTCGAAGAAGCCCTGGATCTGCGCGGCGTGCAGGTCGACGCTCATCAGGCGGTCGGCGCCGGCGGTGCGGAACAGGTCCGCCATCAGGCGGGCCGAGATCGGCTCGCGGCCGCGGTGCTTCTTGTCCTGCCGGGCGTAGCCGTAGAACGGGGCGATCACCGTGATGGTCTTGGCGGACGCGCGCTTGAGCGCGTCGACCATGAGCAGCTGCTCCATGACCCACTGGTTGATCGGCGCCGCGTGGCTCTGCAGCACGAACACGTCGGCGCCGCGGACGGACTCCGCGAACCGCACGTAGATCTCGCCGTTGGCGAAGTCGTACGCCGTGGTCGGCAGCAGGTCGATGTCGAGGCTCTTGGCGACGGCGGCGGCGAGCTCGGGGTGGGCGCGGCCCGAGACGAGCACGAGCCGCTTCTCACCGTCCTGCGAGACGATCCCGGTCATCGTGCGGTGTCCTCCGTGCTGGGCTGGGCGTCGGGCAGGGGTGCCGGGTGGTCCGGCAGGCTGGGCGGCGGGGTGGAGAACACGCCGGCGTCGGCGCCGTGCGTACCGGCGCGCTGGCGCTCGGCGCGCGCCTGGGGCGACAGGCCGTCGTGCTCGTCGCGGGCGCGGGCGGCGGCCTCGGCGGCCGGGGTCCCGGGCCGCGAGCGGGCGACCCAGCCCTCGATGTTGCGCTGGGCGCCGGCGGAGACCGCGAGGGCGCCGGCCGGCACGTCGTGCCGGATCACGGAGCCCGCGCCGGTGTACGCGCCGTCGCCCACGGTCACCGGGGCGACGAACATGTTGTCCGAGCCGGTGCGGGCGTAGGAGCCGATCGTCGTGCGGTGCTTGCGGACGCCGTCGTAGTTGACGAACACGCTGGCCGCGCCGATGTTCGTCTCCTCGCCGATGGTCGCGTCGCCGACGTAGGACAGGTGCGGCACCTTCGAGCCCGCGCCGATCTCGGCGTTCTTGGTCTCGACGAACGTGCCGATCTTGCCGCGCTCGCCGAGCACGGTGCCGGGCCGCAGGTAGGCGAACGGGCCGA
>JAPSIJ010000390.1 GCA_031178805.1 Cellulomonas sp.
TTCTGGCTCGTCGGCCGGTTCTTCGGCATGGACGTGCGCACGACGCTCAAGACGTGGACGGTCCTCGAGACCCTCATCGGCCTCATGGGCTTCGCCATCGCGTTCCTGTTCTTCGCCGTCGGCTGACGGGCCCGCCCGTGCGACGGCACGGGCGGTGGCGGTCCCGGGTGAGATCCGTATCACCGGGTGCCCGGCGCGGGTCCTCCCTGCGCCGGGCACTCCGCTCGGCGCAGAGCCGAGGAGAGCACCATGCCGAGCAAGAAGCGCGCCGCCGTCGCCGCGCCGACCTCCACCGACCAGACCGCCGATCCGCCGCGGCGGGTCGACCCGCGCCTCGTCGACCCGCTGTTCGTCACCCCGCCCGAGCTGCTGGGGCTGTCGGAGCTGCTCGAGGGGACGGGCACCGACGAGGACCTCTACCCCCGCATGCTCGAGAGCCAGTGCGGGGCCACCGACGACTCCCAGCCGGTCGAGCAGTACGACGGCACCCTGGGCGTCACGCAGGCGTTCGTGGCGAACCACCAGGCCGCCGTCGCGCAGGTCCAGTGGAACGCCGACCTCGCCAGCCGGTACGACCAGCCGGGCAACGTCAGCGGCGTGCGCTGGGGCTCGGGCACCATGATCGGCCCGGACCTGTTCCTCACGTGCGGGCACCTGTTCGACCAGACGGGCAACGGCTGGACCCGGCCGAAGGTCGACGGATCGTCCGCGACGATCTCCCCGCAGGAGATCGCCACGAACATGCACGTCAACTTCAACTTCCAGGTCGATCCGACCGGTGCGCCCCGGGCCGAGGTCAGCTTCCCGATCACCGAGCTGGTCGAGTACCGCCTCGGCGGCATCGACATGGCGGTCTGCCGCATCGGCGGCTCGCCCGGCAGCACGTTCGGGGTGACGGCCGTCGCCACCGCCGACGTGGCCGTCGGTGCGATGCTCGCGATCATCGGCCACCCGGCGGGCCTGCCGAAGCGCGTCGAGGCCGGCCCGGCGACCGAGCTCCAGCCCGGGCGCCTGCTGTACGACGACATCGACACCCTCGGCGGCAACTCGGGGTCGGGGATCCTCGGCCCGGCCGGGACGATCGTCGGCGTGCACACCAACGGCGGGTGCACCACCTTCGGCACGGGCTCGAACTTCGGCGTGCCGATCATGACGATCCGCGGCGTGTCGCCCACCCTGCAGAACCTCACGACCAGCCCGCTCGCGGACGTGATCGTGACGCGTCCGTCCCTCGACCTCGCGACGCTGGCTCACCTCGACAACGTCGGCACCTTCGTGGGGGTCGACACCTCCGTGGTCGCCGACCTCGCGCAGACCCGGCCGTGGCTCGACACGAGCTTCTTCCTCGACCACGTCGCCACGCAGCCGTGGGCGGACTTCGGCGGCGGCACGGGCCCGGCGGCCGACTCGCTGCAGGAGTTCATCGACCCGGGCTTCGACCCGGTCGTCAACCCCGCGATCGGCCCGGTCGTCACGCCCGTGCCCCCGCGGACCGACCCGGCGACCGCCGGCCGCGCGGCAGGGCTGCGGCCGTTCGTCCTGCAGTCGCCGCACCGGTTCGCCGGGGCGGAGGACGCGGTGACCACCCCGACGACCCGCGCCGAGCACGAGCAGCTCCTGGCCGCGTACGAGACGGCACTCGAGGCTCTCGGCGCGCAGCGCACGGCCGTCGAGCAGGAGTACCGCGACGCCTACGCCCGGTACGCGGCGGCGTTCGGGGCGGACGGGGCCCAGCGGTGATCGGGATCGTCGCGAGTGCGTCGGACGTGCACGCGGCCGGGGTCGCCGCCGAGCTGGCACGGCTCGGCGACGACCCGGTCGTGCTCGACACGGCGCACGTGCCGACCGCCGTGCGCCTGACGAGCCGGCACAGCCCCGGGGCGCCGTGGAGCGCCACGTGGGTCGAGGACACGACGGGCGTCCCGCGGGAGGTCGACCTCACCGCGCTGCGCGCCGTGTGGTGGCGCCGCCCGCAGCCGCACGTGCTGCACACCGAGCTCGCGGCCGAGGTCGACCGCCGCTTCGCGTACCAGGAGGTCGACGCCGCGGTCCGGGGCCTGTGGGCGTGCACGGACGCCATCTGGGTGAACGACCCGGACCGCGACGCCGCCGGGTCGCGCAAGCTCCACCAGCTCAAGGTGGCGGCACAGCTCGGCCTGCGGATCCCGCGCACGTGCGTCACGACCGACCCGCGGGAGGCGCGCGGATTCCTGCGCGAGGAGGCCGGCGGCGCCGTCTACAAGCCGTTCCTCGGCTCGCCGGAGGCCTGGGCCGAGACGCGGCTCGTCGAGCCGTCCGACCTCGAGCACCTCGACCACCTGCGGTTCGCGCCCGTGATCTTCCAGGAGCTCGTGCCCGGGGGCCTCGACGTCCGGGTCACGATCACCGGGCGCGACGTGCACGCCGCCGAGATCCGCGCGCACGAGTCGAGCTACCCGTACGACTTCCGCATGGACCAGGCGCACGCGTCGATCGTCCGGCACGAGCTGCCCGGGCCCCTCGTCGCGCGCCTGCACGCGCTCATGGAGCGCTTCGGGCTCCTCTACGGGGCGGTCGACCTGCGCCGCGCACCGGACGGCGACTACGTGTTCCTCGAGATCAACCCCGCGGGGCAGTGGCTCTTCGTCGAGCAGGCGACCGGCCAGCCGATCAGCGCGTCGATGGCGCGGCTGCTGCACCGGCTGGACCGGGGCGCGGCCCTCGCCACCGCCTCCTGAGGGCGCGGACGCCGTCGGCGCCCTCGCTCCCGGGCAGGCGCCGACCCACCGTGCGAGGATCGGCCGCATGACGACCGAGCAGGACGCGCGCGACCTCGCGGGCGACCCGGCGCCGGTCGCCGAGGGCACCGCCCTCGGCGACCCCGCGACGGCTCCCGCCGCCTCCGACCCCACCGACCGCCTCGCGAACGCCGGCGACACGCAGCTGTGGCTCGAGCGCACGGGCCCGCGCCGCTACACCGGGCGCAGCTCCCGCGGCGCGGAGGTGCGCATCGGCTCCGTCGGGGACGAGGGCGCCTTCTCCCCC
>JAPSIJ010000038.1 GCA_031178805.1 Cellulomonas sp.
TCCGTGATCCTCATCGTCGGCCTCGCGGGACTCCTCGGCCTCGCCGTCGGGTCGTTCCTGAACGTGGTGGTCTGGCGCGTGCCCCGCGGCGAGTCGGTCGTGGCACCGCCCAGCTCCTGCCCGCGGTGCGGGCACCGGATCCGGTACCGCGACAACGTCCCGGTGCTCTCGTGGGTCGTGCTGCGGGGTCGGTGCCGCGACTGCGGAGAACCGATCTCGTGGCGATACCCGCTCGTCGAGCTCGCGACGGCCGTGGCCTTCGCCGCAGTCGTGGCCTGGATGGGGACGAGCTGGGCGGTGCCGGCCTACTGGTACCTCGCGACGCTCACGCTGGCGCTGACGCTCATCGACCTCGACGTGCGGCGGCTCCCTGACGCACTGGTCCTGCCCGCCTACCCGGCGGGAGCGGCGCTGCTGGCTCTCGCGACCTGGGGACCCGGCTCTCCGGCCGTCGGCGAGGACTTCGTGCGGGCGCTGCTCGGGGCCCTCGCGATGGGTGGTGCTTACCTCCTGATCTTCCTGGTGCACCCGTCGGGTATGGGGCTCGGCGACGTGAAGCTCGCGGGCGTGCTGGGGCTCTACCTCGGGTGGCTCGGCTGGGGTCCGCTCGTCGTCGGCTGGTTCGCCGCCTTCCTCCTGGGGGGCGTGGTCGCGATCGGCCTGATGGCGGCCGGTCGTGCCGGCAGGCGGACGGCCCTGCCGTTCGGTCCCTGGATGCTCGCGGGTGCCTGGGTGGGACTGGTCGCGGGTCCGTCGGTCTCGGGCTGGTACCTGAGGCTGCTCGGTCTCTGAGCGGCGCGAGCGGGTGATGCGCGCGCTCGCCGCGCCGGACCGCTCAAGATGACCCTGGCCTGCGCCGATGAGAGGGCGAGTCATCCCCCTCTCGGAAGGACCTGGTGTGGGTTCCGCACGCGTGATCGGCCTAGACATCGGCACCGGCGCCGTCCGCGCCGTCGAGCTCGAGCTCGCGAGCGGGTCCCGTGCGGGCCGGGCTCCTGCGACGTTGCACCGGTTCGGGGAGGTGGCGATCCCGGCGGGTGCGGTCCGGGACGGCGAGGTGACGGACCAGGCGGCGGTCGCGGACGCGCTGCGGCGGCTCTGGCACCAGGCGAGGTTCGGGAGCAAGGACGTCGTCATCGGGGTGGGGAACCAGCGCGTCGTGGTACGCGAGATGGAGCTCCCCTGGATGCCGCTGCCGCAGCTCCGGGCCTCGCTGCCGTACCAGGTCCAGGAAGTGCTCCCCGTGTCGGTCGACGACACGCTCCTCGACTTCCTGCCCACCGACGAGGTGGAGAAGCCGCAGGGCCGCACCGTCGTGGGCCAGCTCATCGCCGCCCCGCGCGAGACCGTGACGGCGAACGTGCTCGCCGTCGAAGCGGCCGGGCTGCGTCCGACGATGGTGGACCACAACGGCTTCGCGCTCGTGAGGTCCCTGGCGCGGGGCGACCTCGCCGGCCGGATCGCGGCGTACGTCGAGATCGGCGCACGGACCACGACGGTGGTGGTGGCGGAGGGCACGATCCCGAGGCTCGTGCGCGTCCTGCCCGTCGGCGGGCAGAACATCACGGATGCCGTGGCCGCCGCCATGGGGGTCTCGTCGCCCGAGGCGGAGCAGATCAAGCGGCAGACGGGGCTCGGGTACTCCGGTGCCGACCCCGAGGCCCAGTCCGCGGTCAACGACGTCACGCGGTCCCTCGTGGAGGCGGTGCGCAACACGTTCGTCTACTACGGGGGGACGCACCCCGGACGGGGGATCGAGCTGATCGTGCTGACCGGCGGCGGCGCGCACCTCGACGGGCTCGGCCAGTACCTGTCGAGCGCGAGCAGGCTCCCGGCTGTGCTGGGCGACGCGCTCAGCGGGATCCGGGTGGGCAAGGGAGCGCCTCACGAGGCGCTGCAGAACAGAGGATCGCTGGTCGCCCTGTCGACCGGCCTGGCGTTCGGGGTGGCGGCATGACCGCGGTGGCGGAGCGCACGCAGGAGCGTGGTGCCAGGCAGAAGGCGGTGCCGACGCTTCTCGGCCAGGGACTCCCTCAGGTGAACCTGCTCCCGGAGAACGTCCGGGCCGTGCAGCGGCTGCGCGAGGTCCGGGGCTGGTTCGGGCTCGCCGTGCTGGTGGCGCTCGTGCTCGTCGTCGGCGGCTGGCTGATCGGCACGCTGGTCGTCGGCGCCGCGCAGGACGAGCTGGTGGCGGAGCAGGACCGGACCGGCCAGCTCCTGGCGGAGAAGCAGCAGTACGCCGAGGTCACGCCCGTGCTCACGGAGATCCAGCGCATGGGGGCGGCGACGGTGGTCGCCTCCGGAGGGGAGGTGCTGTGGTCCGACTACGTCGGCGCGGTGGCGGCGGTCCTGCCGCCCGAGGTCGCGCTGAAGACGCTGGTGACGGCCGCGGACCCGTCGGTGGAGGGTGAGGGCGACCCCCTGGTCACGCCGGGCGTCGTCCAGCTGACCTTCACGGGGACGTCCGCGGCGCCGGTCGATGTCGCCTCGCTCCTCGACGCGCTGGACTCCGTGCGCGGGTTCGACGACCCGCGGGTGTCCGTCGTGCAGCGCAACGACGAGTCCGGCTACGACGTGACGGGCACGGTCCAGGTGACCGAGGCCGCCTTCTCGCTGCGCCTGATGGGGGACCTTTCCTGATGAACTCCTTCAAGAACTGGGTCATCGGCACCTCGCTGCTGTGCGCGGTCATCCTCGGTCTGGGCGCGTTCCTCGTCGTGAAGCCGCAGCTGGACGAGGCCTCCGACCTGCGCGACCAGACGGCGACGCTGGTGGCGTCGAACGACGACCTCGCCGGCGAGGTGCAGGTGCTCAAGCAGCAGTTCGCCCACATCGACGAGTACCGCGCGGCCTTGGCGGAGGCGTCCGTCCGGATCCCCCAGCAGGCGGACATCAGCGCCATCCTCCGCGAGATCGACGCCACGGCGGCTGCTACGGGAGTGACAGTGATCGTCGCGTCACCGGGTCAGGCGCAGGCGTGGGCACCGCCGGAGGCACCTGCTGACGCGGGGGCCGACGCCGACGCCGAGGCCGACGCCGACGCCGACGCCGACGAGGGCAACGCGGGGGCAGCGACCGCGCAGGACGAGGTCGCCGCGGCGGCCACGGCGGGCGAGGACCCGGTCGCCGCGGCCCTGGCGGCGGCGCTCGCCGACCAGGTCATGACACTCGACGGGTTCTTCTCGGTGCCGATCTCCGTGGACGTCGTCGGCTCGTACCCGAACGTGCGTGCCTTCATGGACACGCTGCAGCGCGGCACCGAGCGGTACTACGCCGTCGGCGACCTGACCCTCACGCGGCTCGAGCCTGCCGACCCTGCGGGTGGACGGCCTCCCGCCGTCGAGGGAGATGTCGAGGTGGCGATGGCCGTGTCCGCCTTCGTGCTGACGCCGCAGGGGCAGACCGCGGCAGAGCAGCCGACGACGGAAGACCCCGCGACCCCGCTGCCGTCGGGCGACCGGAACCCTTTCACCGGCTGACCCGCCCGCACCACCGCACCACCCGCGCCCCGGCCCACGACGTGGACCGGGGCGCGGTCGCGTCCGCGGGACGTGGGAGGATCCGGTCCATGCTCCGTTGGTTGACGTCCGGTGAGTCGCACGGCCCCGCCCTGGTGGGCGTGCTGGAGGGTCTGCCCGCGGGGGTGGCGGTCGAGTCGGCCCACATCCGCGACGCCCTCGCCCGGCGCCGGCTCGGCTACGGCCGCGGCGCCCGGATGAAGTTCGAGCAGGACGAGGTGCGCATCCTCGGCGGCGTCCGGCTGGGCGAGTCGCAGGGCGGCCCGGTGGCGATCGAGATCGGCAACACCGAGTGGCCGAAGTGGGTCGACGTGATGTCGTCGGACCCGGTGGGCGACCCGGAGAAGCTGAACCGCGCCCGCAACGCCCCGCTGACCCGGCCGCGGCCGGGCCACGCGGACCTGGTCGGCATGCGCAAGTACGCGTTCGACGACGCCCGCCCGGTGCTGGAGCGCGCGTCGGCGCGCGAGACCGCCGCCCGGGTCGCGCTGGGCACGGTGGCCGCGCGGTTCCTGGAGCAGGCCGCCGGCATCCGGCTGGTGTCGCACGTCGTGGGCATCGGCCCGGTCATGGCGCCGGAGAACGCCGCGCTGCCGACGCCGGACGACGTGGCGGCCCTGGACGCGGACCCGGTGCGCTGCTTCGACGCGGCGACGTCGGCGGCGATGGTCGCGGAGATCGACGAGTGCCACAAGGACGGCGACACCCTCGGCGGCGTGGTCGAGGTGCTGGTGTACGGCCTGCCGTCCGGGCTGGGGTCCTACGTGCACGCGGACCGGCGGCTCGACGCGCGGCTCGCGGGTGCGCTGATGGGCATCCAGGCGATCAAGGGCGTGGAGGTCGGCGACGGCTTCCGCACGGCGGCCCGGCGGGGCTCGCAGGCGCACGACGAGATGGAGCGGGACGCCGACGGGGTGATCCGGCGCCGGACGAACCGCGCGGGCGGCCTCGAGGGCGGCATGACGAACGGCGAGGTGCTGCGCGTGCGCGCGGCGATGAAGCCGATCTCGACCGTCCCGCGCGCGCTGGACACCGTGGACACGGCCAGCGGCGACCCCGCCAAGGCGCAGCACCAGCGCTCCGACGTGTGCGCGGTCCCGCCGGCGGCGGTGGTGGCCGAGGCGATGGTCGCGCTGGTGGTCGCGGACGCGCTGCTGGAGAAGACCGGCGGCGACTCGGTCGGCGAGGTGCGGCGCAACCTGGACGCCTACGTCGCGGCGATCCCCGACCTGCTGCGATGACCGGCGGCGGCGCGCTGAGCACCCGGCCGCGGGTGGTCCTGGTCGGGCCGCCGGGGTCGGGGAAGTCGACGGTCGCGCAGGCGCTGGCCGGGCGGTGGCACCTGTCCGCCCGGGACACCGACGGCGACGTCGAGCGGGTGGCGGGCAAGTCGGTGGCCGACGTGTTCGTCGAGGACGGCGAGCCGCGGTTCCGCGAGCTGGAGCACGCGGCGGTGCTGGCCGCCCTGGCGGAGCACGACGGCGTGCTGGCGCTGGGCGGCGGCGCGGTGCTGCACCCGGCGACGCAGGAGGCGCTGGCGGCGTACCGCGCGGCGGGCGGGGTCGTGGTGTTCCTCGACGTCAGCCTGCGGCACGCGGCGCCGCGGGTGGGGTTCAACCAGTCCCGGCCGCTGCTGCTGGGCAACCCGCGCGCCCGCTGGCAGGCGCTGATGGACGAGCGGCGGCCGGTGTACGAGCGGGTGGCGACCGTGGCGGTGTCGACGGACGGGATCGCGCCGGCGCAGGTGGCGGAGCGGATCGAGGACGCGCTGGCGCAGCGGCGCGCGGACGGGGACGAGGGACGATGAGCGGGACGCGCACGGTGCAGGTGAGCGGCGAGCGGCCGTACGACGTGGTGATCGGCCGGCACCTGCTGGGGGAGCTGCCGCGCCTGCTGGGCGAGGGCGTCCGCAAGGTGCTGGTGATCCACCCGGCGGCGCTGGCCACGACGGCCGACGCGGTGCGCGACGACCTGACCGCGCACGGCTACGAGGCGCTGCTGGCCGAGGTGCCGGACGCCGAGCCGGCGAAGTCCGCGCAGGTGGCGGCGTTCTGCTGGCAGGTGCTGGGCCAGGCGGACTTCACGCGCAGCGACGCGATCATCGGCCTCGGCGGCGGCGCGACCACGGACCTGGCGGGGTTCGTCGCGTCGACGTGGCTGCGGGGGGTGCGGGTGGTGCACGTGCCGACGACGCTGCTGGCGATGGTCGACGCGGCGGTGGGCGGCAAGACGGGCATCAACACGGTCGAGGGCAAGAACCTGGTCGGCACGTTCCACGCGCCCGCCGGCGTGCTGTGCGACCTCGCGGCGCTGGCGAGCATGCCGAAGCACGACTACGTCGCCGGGCTGGCCGAGGTGGTCAAGTGCGGGTTCATCGCGGACCCGCGGATCCTCGAGCTGGTCGAGGGGCACGTCGGGGAGATCACCGACCCGGCGCGGGCGGCCGGCTCCGAGGTGCTGGCCGAGCTCGTCGAGCGCGCGGTGGCCGTGAAGGCGCGGGTCGTGGGGGAGGACCTCCGCGAGGCCGGCCTGCGGGAGATCCTCAACTACGGGCACACCCTCGGCCACGCGATCGAGCACGTCGAGCGGTACTCCTGGCGGCACGGCGCCGCCGTGTCCGTGGGCATGGTGTACGTGGCCGAGCTCGCCCGGCTGGCGGGCCGGCTCGACGAGGCCGTCGTCGCCCGGCACCGGTCGATCCTGACGAGCCTGGGGCTGCCCACGACGTACCGGGGCGACCGGTGGGACCAGCTGCACGCCGCCATGCGCCGGGACAAGAAGACCCGCGGCGACCTGCTGCGGTTCGTCGTGCTGGAGGACGTCGCCCGGCCGGTCCGGCTCGAGGGCCCCGACCCGTCGCTGCTGGTCGCCGCGTACGCGGAGATCGCGGAGGGCGCCGCGGTGCCGCGCGGGCTGTCGCTGGGCTGAGGCCTTGTGCGGGGCCCCGACAAACCCTGAGGGTTGTCCGGGCTCGACACAGACTCCAGGCCTTGTGGGGCGTCGCTCCGGTGTCTAGGGTGGCGCGCATGTACGTGCTGACCGTCGACCAGGAGGGCAGCCGGCGCACGGGCGACCGCGTCGACCAGCTGCTCGACCGGCTCGCCGCCTCCGGTCCCCTCGCCGGAGCGGCGCCGCCCGGGCTGACACGGCCCTTCGAGCGCACCGCCGGCGACGAGGTGCAGGCCGTGGTGGCGGAGCCGCGGCTCGCGGTGGACGTCGCGCTGCACCTGCTGGATCTCGGCGGCTGGAGCGTCGGCATCGGCGCCGGGCCCGTGGACGAGCCCCTGCCGGCGAGCGCCCGGGCGGGGTCCGGGCAGGCGTTCGTGCTCGCCCGCGAGGCGGTCGAGGCGGCCAAGGCGCGCCGGCCGCGCACCTCCCCGCCGGTGGTCGTCCGCGGGATGCGGCGCGATGTCGCCGCCGAGGCCGATGCGGTCCTCGTGCTGCTCGGCACCGTGGCGTCGCGCCGCAGCCCCGCGGGCCGCGAGGTGGTCCGGCGGCTGCGCGAGAGCGGGGGAGCGGTGCGGCAGGAGGACCTCGCCGCGGCGCTCGGCGTCAGCCAGCAGGCGATCAGCGAGCGGCTCCGGGTCGCGCTGTGGGCCGAGGAGGTCGCCGCCCGCCCGGCGGCCGCGCGCCTGCTGGGGCTCGCGGCGCTGCCGCCCGACGACGCACCGCGGGCCGACCGGGAGGGGGCGGCATGACGGCGCTGTGGGGGGTCGTGGTCGTGCTGGCCGCGCTGGTGGTCAGCGCCGGCCTGGGCTGGGTCGCGGCGGCGGGCGTGCTGCGGCTGGCCGACCGGGGGACCCGCGCCGCGCGCCGGGCGCGCACGCCCGCCCCCGCGGCGCCGGCCGACCCGGGCAACGAGCACGACGCCGGCTACCGCAAGGGCCGCGCGAACCGGAAGCGCGCGAAGGGTGGTGGCCGCGGACCCCGGGGCGACCTCGCCGGCGACGGCCCGGACGGGGCCCGCGCGCGGCAGAAGCTCCGCGGCGGCACCTGGATCGGGGTGCTCGAGCGCCTCGCGGTCACCGGCACCCTGCTGGCCGGCGAGCCGGGCGGCGTCGCCGTGGTGGTCGCGGTCAAGGGGCTCGGCCGGTACCCCGAGCTGCGGACCGGGGACGACCCGGCCGTGTCCGAGCGGTTCGTCATCGGGACGCTCGCGTCGCTGGTGTGGTCCGCCGGCGTGGGCGTGCTCGGGCGGTGGCTGCTGACCCGGTGACGGCCCGGGGCGCGGACCGCCGAGCCGGGGCGGCCGCCCGCACGGTACGATGGTCGGCGGCCCGGCCCCCGTCCCGCGACCCGCGGGACGCGCGCGGCGGCCGCCCTCCGGACCCCAGGACAGGAAGCAGCGACACGTGGCGACGACGAACGACCTCAAGAACGGCACCGTGCTGAAGATCGACGGCCAGCTCTGGACGGTCGTCGAGTTCCAGCACGTGAAGCCCGGCAAGGGCGGCGCCTTCGTCCGCACCAAGCTCAAGAACGTGCTCAGCGGCAAGGTCGTCGACAAGACCTTCAACGCGGGCCTGAAGATCGAGACCGCGAACGTCGACAAGCGCGACATGCAGTACCTGTACAAGGACGGCACCGACTTCGTGTTCATGGACACGGCCACCTACGACCAGATCATGGTCCCGGAGGCCACCGTGGGCGACGCGGCGAACTACCTGCTCGAGAACCAGAACGCGATGGTCGCGACCAACGAGGGCGTCCCGCTGTACGTGGAGCTCCCGCCGTCGGTGACGCTGATGGTCACGTACACCGAGCCCGGCCTGCAGGGCGACCGCTCCACCGGCGGCACCAAGCCCGCCACGCTGGAGACCGGCCACCAGATCCAGGTCCCGCTGTTCCTGGAGTCGGACACCAAGGTCAAGGTCGACACCCGCGACGGCAGCTACCTGGGTCGCGTGAACGACTGAGGTGGGCGCACGCACCAAGGCCCGCAAGCGGGCCCTCGACGTCCTGTTCGAGGCGGAGCAGCGCCGGCTCGACCCGCTGACGCTGCTCGCCGACCGGATCGCCCAGCCGGGCACCGAGGCGGCCCTGCCGCAGTACTCGGTGGAGCTGGTCGAGGGCGTCCAGGCGCAGCGCGCGCGGATCGACGAGATCATCGCGACGCACTCGCACGGCTGGACGATCGAGCGGATGCCCGCGGTCGACCGCGAGCTGCTGCGGATCGGCGCCTGGGAGATCCTGTTCAACGACGACGTGCCGGACGCGGTCGCCGTGGACGAGGCCGTCGAGCTCGCCCGGGACCTCTCGACGGACGAGAGCCCCGGGTTCGTCAACGGGCTGCTCGGCCGGCTCGTGGACCTGAAGCCGACGCTGCTGGCCTGACGGTCCGGGCCGCACGCCCGGCCCGCCGCACGCACCGCCCGGCCCCCGCCGCCCCCTGGGCAGCGGGGGCCGTCGTGCGTCGGCCGCACGCGCACGTGTCCGGGGTCACGCCGCCCCGCCGCGGACGCGCGGCGCCCGGTGTCCGGTTCGCCCTGTAAGGTGCCGCGAGAACGAGCATTCCTTTAACACCGTCCCGTGAGGCGGGGAAGGAGCGGCCCGGATGACCTCCGGTACCCCCGTGCCCGACGACCCGACCGCAGGTGCCCCCGGCACCGCGGCGACCGTCGTCCTGGGCGAGCAGGACGTGGCCCGCGCGCTGACGCGCATCGCCCACGAGATCCTCGAGCGCAACAAGGGCGGCCACGACCTCGTCGTCCTCGGCATCCCGACCCGCGGCGTCCCGCTGGCGCAGCGCCTCGCGGCGCGCCTGGCCGCCGTGGAGCCCGGCCTGGTGGCCGAGCACCTGGTCGGCAGCCTCGACGTCACGATGTACCGCGACGACCTGGCGCAGCACCCGACCCGCACGATCGGCGCGACGAGCGTCCCGGCGGGCGGGATCGACGGCAAGGTCGTCGTGCTGGTGGACGACGTGCTGTACTCCGGCCGCACGATCCGGGCGGCGCTGGACGCGCTGAACGACCTCGGCCGCCCCCGGGCGGTGCAGCTGGCGGCGCTGGTGGACCGCGGGCACCGCGAGCTGCCGATCCGGGCGGACTTCGTGGGCAAGAACCTGCCCACCTCGACCGCCGAGCGCGTGCGCGTGCTGCTGGCCGAGACCGACGGCCGGACGGCCGTCGTGATCGAGGGCGGCGGTGCCCGGTGAGGCACCTGCTCTCCACGACCGACCTGGACCGCGCCGCCGCGGTGCGCGTGCTGGACACCGCCGCGCAGATGGCCGCGACGCAGGGCCGGCAGATCAAGAAGCTGCCGACGCTGCGCGGCCGCACCGTCGTGAACCTGTTCTTCGAGGACAGCACCCGCACGCGCATCTCGTTCGAGACGGCCGCGAAGCGGCTGAGCGCCGACGTGATCAACTTCTCGGCCAAGGGGTCGAGCGTGTCCAAGGGCGAGTCGCTCAAGGACACGGCGCTGACCCTGCAGGCGATGGGCGCGGACGCGATCGTGATCCGGCACCAGGCCTCGGGCGCCCCGCACACGCTGGCGCACGCGGGCTGGACGGACGCCGCGGTGGTGAACGCCGGCGACGGGATGCACCAGCACCCGACGCAGGCGCTGCTGGACGCGTTCACGCTCCGGCGGCACCTCGCGGGCGACGCGGGCAACCCCGACGGCGTGGGCCGCGACCTGGCCGGGCTGCACGTGGCGATCGTCGGCGACGTGCTGCACAGCCGGGTCGCGCGGTCGAACGTGGACCTGCTGCACACGCTCGGCGCCCGGGTCACGCTGGTGGCGCCGCCGACGCTGCTGCCGGTGGGCGTGGGCCCGTGGCCGGCCGCGGTGTCCTACCGGCTGGACGACGTGCTCGCGCAGGGCCCCGACGCGGTGATGATGCTCCGCGTGCAGCGGGAGCGGATGTCGACGGCGGGCGGCGGGTTCTTCCCGAGCCCGCTGGAGTACACCCGGCTGTACGGGCTGGACGCGCGCCGCCTGGCGACGCTGCCGGACCACAGCATCGTGCTGCATCCCGGGCCGATGAACCGCGGGCTGGAGATCTCCGCCGACGCGGCCGACTCGCCGCGCGCGGTGATCGTCGAGCAGGTGGCGAACGGCGTCGCGGTGCGGATGGCGGTGCTCTACCTGCTGCTCGCCGGGGACGGGGACACCGGCGCCGCGCCCGCCACGGGCGCCGTGCCCGCCCTGACCAGCGTCCCGACGACCGCCACCGAGGTGAGCCCCCGATGACCACGCAGTACCTGCTCAAGGACGTCGCCCCCCTCGGCGGCGAGCCGACCGACGTGCTGGTGGCCGGCGGCCTGGTCGCCGCGGTCGGCGCGGGCGCGGGCGACGCCGCGGAGAACGCCCCCGACGACCTGCACGTGATCGACGCGACCGGGATGGTGCTGCTGCCCGGCCTGGTCGACCTGCACACCCACCTGCGCGAGCCCGGCCGGGAGGACGCCGAGACGGTCGCGTCCGGCACCCGCGCCGCGGCGGCCGGCGGGTTCACCGCGGTGCACGCGATGGCGAACACCACGCCGACCCAGGACACCGCGGGCGTGGTGGAGCAGGTCTGGCGGCTCGGCCGCGAGGCCGGCTGGGTGGACGTGCACCCGGTGGGCGCCGTGAGCGTCGGGCTGGCGGGGGAGCACCTCGCCGAGCTGGCCGCGATGGCCGACTCCGCCGCCCGGGTGCGGGTGTTCAGCGACGACGGGAAGTGCGTGCACGACCCGGTGCTGATGCGCCGCGCCCTGGAGTACACCAAGGCGTTCGACGGCGTGGTGGCGCAGCACGCGCAGGAGCCCCGGCTGACCGAGGGCGCGCAGATGCACGAGGGTGTCGTGTCCGCCGAGATCGGCCTGGCCGGCTGGCCCGCCGTGGCGGAGGAGGCGATCATCGCCCGCGACGTGCTGCTCGCCGAGCACGTCGGCGCCCGGCTGCACGTGTGCCACCTGTCCACCGCCGGCTCGGTGGAGCTGGTCCGGTGGGCGAAGTCGCGGGGGATCGACGTCACCGCGGAGGTGACGCCGCACCACCTGGTGCTCACCGACGAGGAGGCGCGCGGCTACGACCCGGTGTTCAAGGTGAACCCGCCGCTGCGCACCCAGGCCGACGTCGACGCCGTCCGCGCGGGCCTGGCGGACGGCACGATCGACATCGTCGCCACCGACCACGCCCCGCACACCCGCGAGGACAAGGACTGCGAGTGGGCCGCGGCCGCGTTCGGCATGACGGGCCTGGAGACCGCGCTGTCCGTCGTGCAGCAGACGATGGTGGACACCGGCCGGATGACCTGGGCGGACGTCGCCCGGGTGCTGTCGGAGAACCCCGCGCGGATCGGCCGGGTCGCGGACCAGGGCCGGCCGCTGGCCGTCGGCGAGCCGGCGAACCTCGTGCTGGTGGACCCCGCCGCGCGCCGCGTCGTCGTGCCGGAGCAGCAGGCCACCGCGGCGGCGAACTCACCGCTGCGCGGCCGGGAGCTGCCCGGCCGGGTCGTCGCGACGTTCCTGCGCGGCCGGGCCACGGTGCTCGACGGCGTGCCGCAGGACGACCCGGCGCGGCCCGGCTTCGCGGCGGGGCGGGTGACGCCCTGATGCCGCCCTGGCTCTCGGTGACCCTGCTCGTCCTGCTCGGTGCGGCGCTGCTGCTCGGCATGGCGAAGGGCTGGCGGCGCCTGCAGCGCGGCCCGAGCCCGGTGCCCGCGCCGCCCGCCGTGCCCGCGGAGGACGCGCTCGGCGCGGCGCGGACCGCGGAGCTGGCCGCGACGTACGTGTCCAGCACGCGGGCGGGCGACTGGCTGGACCGCGTCGGCGCCCACGGGCTCGGCGTGCGCTCGGCCGCCACGGTGCAGGTCCGCGACGCGGGCGTGGTGGTGCGACGACGAGGCGCGCCGGACGTGTTCGTCCCGCGCGCGGCGCTGCGCGCGGTGGGCACCTCCGGCGGCATGGCCGGCAAGGTCGTCGG
>JAPSIJ010000391.1 GCA_031178805.1 Cellulomonas sp.
GGACGTCCAGCCGCGCCGGGCCCGGTGCCCGGCGGCCGACGACCAGGACCCGGCGGCGCGCGCCGTGCCGCCACGACGCGGCGCGCTCGGCGCCGATGACCCGGACCACGGCCCACTGGCTGTCGTGCAGCAGCTGGACGTCCCGGACGTCGCCCCAGTCGAGCCAGCCGTCCCCGTCCGGGCCGGTGACGCCGATGCCGCGGGGCGAGAGCACGAGCCGCAGCGGGTGGCGCAGGGCGGCGACCCGGGACGGCAGCCCGAGCAGCACCGGCGACACCACGACCAGCGCGATCCACCACCCCGGGGTCCCCGCCGCGCCGAGCACCCAGGCGAGCAGCACGGCGAGCCCGGCGACCACCGCGGCGGCGAACACCGGCTGCCACCGGTAGGTGCTCCGCCCGACCAGCACGACGGCCCGCTCGCCGTCGACGACCTCGACGGTCACCCGCGCGGGGTCGGGCGCCGGCACGTGCAGGTAGTTCCGGTGGAACGACACGGTGACGGCGGACCACAGCACCGCCGCGAGCCCGGCCGCGACCCGGCCGGGGACGGTCAGGCCGGCGGCGGTCGGACCGGGCTCGTCGCCCGGCGCGGGGACCAGCCCGGCGGACAGCCCCGCGAGCCAGCAGACCAGCAGCACGTCGGCCACGACGACGCACCGGTAGACGCCGGGGCCGGACGCCCCGACGCGCCGGAGGTCGCGCTCCTGGGTCGTGGCCACCCGCCCACGATGCCTGACGTATCCGGGAACGCCGAACGGCCCTCCCCCGTTCGGGTCAGCCCCGCCGCACTCCCGCACCGACCGGGGCGAGCAGCGTGGCCGCGTCCCACGCGGCCGGCACGTCCCCGTGCCCGGCGTGCCGGAAGGCCAGCACCGAGGCACCGATCCGGCCGCCCTGCGCCCCGAGCTCGGCCACGCGCACAGGGGGCGCCGCGCGCCACGCGAGGCCGGCGTCCAGCCCGGCGCGCACGGGCCCGAGCAGCCGGTCGCCCGCGGCGAGGAACCCGCCGCCGAGCACGATGACCGCCGGGTCCAGCAGCAGCGTCGTCGTGACGAGGCCCTGCGCGAGCACGCGCACCGCGTCGGCCCAGACCGCGTCGGCGTCCGGGTCGGTGCCGACCAGCGCGACGACCTCCTCGGCCCGCAGCACGCGGCCGGTCCGGGCGGTGAACCGCCGGGCCACGCCGGCGCCGGAGACGTACACCTCGAGGCACCCGCGCTGCCCGCAGGTGCACGGCTCGCCGTCGGGGACGACCGGGATGTGCCCGAGTTCCCCGGACCCGCCGGTGGCACCGGCGACGGCCGCGCCCGCGGAGGTGAGCGCCGCGGCGACGCCCGTGCCGATGGTCACCAGCGTGACGTCGGCATAGCCGCGGGCGGCGCCGAACAGCTGCTCGGCGAGCCCGGCGGCCCGCACGTCGTGGCCGGTGGCCACCGGCAGCCCGAGGGCGTCGGTCAGCCGGTCCCGCAGCGGCAGGTCCCGCCAGTCCAGGTTGGAGGCGTACGCGACCACGCCGGTGCGCTCGTCGAGCAGGCCGGGCGTGACGACGCCGGCGGCGACCACCTCCAGCGCGCGGTCCCGCGCGGCGGCGACGAGCGCACGCACCGCGTCGGCCACGGCGTCGACCGCCGCGTCGCCGGTGCCGGTCGTGCGGGTCGCGGTGAGCACGGCGCGGCCGTCGGCCCCGACGAGCGCGGCCTTGGTCGTGGTGCCGCCGACGTCGACGGCGACCACGGCGCGCGGGTCGGCGACGCCCCCGGCGGCCTCCCGCACCGCACGGGCCGGCCGGTCCTCCACCCTCACGCGGCGGACCCGGCCCGGGCCGCGGCCCACTCCTCGACCGCCGCGCCCGGCAGCACGGCGCCGACCGGCACGCCGCCGCCGAGCACCGGGGCCGAGGCGAACGCCGCCGCGCCGGAGACGTCCACGCCGAGCGCCTCGAGCACCCGCAGCGCGACCACCGTGGTGGCGCGCGGCGAGCCGTCGACCATCTTCATCGCGACGGACTGCCCGGTGCGGGCGGCGACGCCGATCACGCCCTCGGCGCCGCCCTTGGCGACCACGCCGGGGATCCCGCGCATCACCTCGCTGTTCTGGTGCCCGGAGCCGCCGACGTAGAACGGGTGCTCGCGCATCGCGTCGGCCACCTGCCCGGCGGGCGTGCCCGGCTCCGCGGTGGCGACGCACCGGAAGGCCGTCGCCAGCCCGGCCACGGTGGTGCCGAACAGCGGCGCCCCGCAGCCGTCGACGGCGTCGTGCCGCACCGGCAGGCCGGTGACGTCGGCGGTGGTGGCGCGCACGTGCTGCTGCAGCGGGTGCTCCGCGGACAGGTAGTCGTGGGTGCTCCACCCGTTCACCGCGCAGGCCAGCAGCATCGCGGCGTGCTTGCCGGAGCAGTTCATCCGCACCCGGCTGCGCTCCGCCCCGGACCGGATCAGCCGCACGCGGGTGCCCTCGTCCTCGGGCCAGTCGACCGGGCAGCCGAGCGCGTCGTCGTCGAGCCCCGCCCGCGCCAGCAGCGACCGGACGACGCGCACGTGCTCGTCCTCGCCGGTGTGGCTGCCCGCGGCGATCGCGAGCTCGGGCCCGGTGAGCGGCGCGCCGGCGGTGAGGCAGGCCAGCGCCTGCACGGGCTTGGTCGTCGACCGCGGCAGCACCGTGCCGTCCAGGTCGCCGACCGCGAGCGCCACGGCGCCGTCGGCGTCGAGCGCGACGAGGGTGCCGAGGTGCCGGCTCTCCACGATCCCGGAGCGGGTGACGACGGCGAGCTCGGCGAGGGCGGGGGCGGTGTCAGGCACGGAGGGACTCCAGGTCGGGGGTGGGGGCGGCCCCGCCGGTCGCGGCAGGGGCGGGCGTGCGGCGCTTCAGGCGGTCCTGCAGCCGGGAGGCCAGCGCGGACAGCGAGCCGTTGCACACCAGGTAGATGAGGGTCACGGCGAGGAAGGTCTGCACCAGCAGCCGGTTGTACGAGGACAGCACCTGCGCCCGGTACAGCAGCTCGGTGAAC
>JAPSIJ010000039.1:0-8028 GCA_031178805.1 Cellulomonas sp.
CGCATCTGGCACAATGGCCTGCTGTACTCGGCGCGCGCGGCCCCTCTACCCGCTCGCAGCCGTGTCCTCAGGTCCGACCCGGACCGCATGCCCCACGTGCGGACCGCGACGACCGCCTTCGTAGACACCCAGGAGAGACCACACTGTGGCCACCAAGATCCGCCTGAAGCGCCTCGGCAAGATCCGGGCGCCGTACTACCGCGTCGTCGTCGCGGACTCCCGCACCAAGCGTGACGGCCGCGTCATCGAGGAGATCGGCAAGTACCACCCCACCGAGGAGCCCTCGCTCATCGAGATCTCCTCCGAGCGGGCCCAGTACTGGCTCGGCGTCGGCGCGCAGCCGTCCGAGCAGGTCCTCGCGCTGCTCAAGGTGACCGGCGACTGGCAGAAGTTCAAGGGCCTGCCGGGCGCCGAGGGCACCCTGCGCACGAAGGCCGCCCCGGCCGACGTGAAGGCCGCGGTCGACGCCGTCGCCGCGGACGCCGAGAAGGCCAAGGCCAAGGCGTCCGAGAAGAAGGCCGCTGCGGCCGAGGCCCCGGCGGCCGACGAGGCGCCGGCCGAGGACGAGCAGGCCTGATGCTCGCCGACGCGCTGGAGCACCTGGTCCGGGGCATCGTCGACCACCCGGACGACGTGCAGGTGGACGCCCGCACGCTCCGTCGCGGCGACCTGCTCGAGGTCCGGGTGCACCCCGACGACCTCGGCCGGGTCATCGGCCGCGGCGGCCGGACCGCCCGCTCGCTGCGCACCGTCGTCGGTGCGCTGTCGACCGAGGGCCCGGTCCGCGTGGACGTCGTGGACGTCGCCCGGCGGTGAGCCGCCCGTCGTGAGTCAGCCGGTCCAGGCCCGGTCCCCGCTCGGGGACCGGGCCTGTGCCGTTCCCGCCCTACCCTGGTCCGGTCACCCGGACGCCGAGAGGAACCCCATGCTGCTGACGGTCGCCCGGATCGGCCGCGCCCACGGCCTGCGCGGCGAGCTCGCGCTCGACCTGCGCACCGACGACCCCGAGGCGCGGCTGGCGGTCGGCACGGTGCTGCCCACCGAGCCGGCGGACCGCGGGCCGCTCACCGTGGCGGGCACCCGCGTGGCGCAGGGCCGGTGGTACGTGACGTTCGCCGAGGTGCCGGACCGGACCGCGGCCGAGGCGCTGCGCGGCGTGGAGCTCGTGGTGGAGGCCGACGAGGACGGCGGCGACGAGGACGCCTGGTACCCGCACGAGCTGGCCGGCCTGCGCGCCGAGCACGTCGACGGCCGCGTGCTGGGCGAGGTCGTCGGCCTGGAGCACCTGCCCGCGCAGGACGCGCTGGTGCTGCGCGAGCCCGACGGCACCCGCACGCTCGTGCCGTTCGTCCGGGCGATCGTCCCGGTCGTCGACGTCCCGGGCGGTCGCGTCGTCCTCGACCCGCCGGGCGGCCTGCTGGCGTCCGACGCGGCGAACCTCGTGGTCAGCGAGGAGACCACCGGCGGCCCGGCGGGGGACGACGACTGACGTGCGCATCGACATCGTCTCGATCTTCCCGGACTACCTGAGCCCGCTGGGGCTGTCCCTGGTCGGCAAGGCGCGCGCCGCCGGGCTGGTCGACCTGCGGGTGCACGACCTGCGCGACTGGACCACCGACCGGCACCGGACGGTGGACGACACCCCGTTCGGCGGCGGTGCCGGCATGGTGATGCGCCCCGACGTCTGGGGCACGGCGCTGGACGACCTCGTCGACGAGGGCACGCACCTGCTGCTGCCGACCCCGTCCGGGGCGCCGCTGACCCAGCGGCACGCCGAGCAGTGGGCCGAGGACGCCCACCTGGTCGTCGCCTGCGGCCGGTACGAGGGCATCGACGCGCGCGTCGCGGCGCACTACGCCACCCGGCCGGGCGTGCGGGTCAGCGAGTACTCGATCGGCGACTACGTGCTGAACGGCGGGGAGGCGGCCGCGCTCGTGCTCGTGGAGGCGGTCGTGCGCCTGCTGCCGGGCGTCGTCGGCAACCCCGCGTCGCTGGTCGAGGAGTCGCACGGCAGCGCCGGTCTGCTGGAGTACCCCGTCTACACCAAGCCGCCGGCCTGGCGGGAGCTCGAGGTGCCGGACGTGCTGCTGTCCGGCCACCACGCCCGCGTGGAGCGGTGGCGGCGCGACCAGGCGCTGGCGCGCACCGCCGAGCGCCGGCCCGACCTGCTGCGCCGGCTGGACCCCGCGGGCCTCGACAAGGCCGACCGGGCCGCGCTGGCGGAGCTGGGCTGGGACGTCGACGGGAGCGGCCCCGTCCCGGTGTGACGCGGCCGGTTTCCGGGTCGCGGGTCCGCTGTGGCAGAATCGTGCGCTGGTGCGCGACGGTCGCGTCTCTGCCACAGGGGAGACGAGCCACGACCCAGCCGAGGACCTCGGCCGCGGACCGCACACTGCCATCCCGGCGCCGCAGGGCGCCGACGACGACGCGCGTGACCTGTGGCACGGCGAGAAAGCGACACACACGATGTCCCAGATCCTCGACCAGGTCGACGCGGGCTCGCTCCGCTCCGACGTCCCGGACTTCCGCGCCGGCGACACGCTCAAGGTCAACGTCAAGGTCGTCGAGGGCAACCGCTCCCGCGTCCAGGTCTTCCAGGGCGTCGTCATCGCCCGCCAGGGCGACGGCGTGCGCGAGACCTTCACCGTCCGCAAGGTCTCGTTCGGCGTCGGCGTCGAGCGCACCTTCCCGGTGCACTCCCCGACGCTGGAGTCCGTCGAGGTCGTCACCCGCGGTGACGTGCGTCGCGCCAAGCTGTACTACCTGCGCAACCTCCGCGGCAAGAAGGCCAAGATCAAGGAGAAGCGCGACACGGTCCCCGCGAAGAAGGGCTGACCCTCCTCGCGGTACCCCGCAGCGCGTCGACGGGCGGCCACCCCACCGGGTGGCCGCCCGTCGGCCGTCGGGGAGGAGTCGTGCGGGGCGTGCGTGGTGACGGGTGAGGTGCTGGGCAGTGGGTCGAGGGCGTGGGAGAGTGATCCGGTGACGGACCAGGACGCGGCAGCCGCCGACCAGGAGGCCCGCGCCGGCGCGGCGCCCTCGACGCGGGGTCGACGGGGACCGGTCGCGTCCTTCGCGCGCGAGACGGCCATCATCCTGGTCAGCGCGATCGTGCTGTCCTGGGTGGTGAAGACGTTCCTCGCCCAGGCCTTCTTCATCCCGAGCGCGTCCATGCACGACACGCTGCTCGAGGGCGACCGCGTGCTGGTGAACAAGCTGGTCCCCGGCCCGTTCGACGTGCACCGCGGCGACATCGTCGTGTTCGCGGACCCCGGCGGCTGGCTCGACCAGCAGGCCGTGCCGGAGACGAACGTCGTGCAGGACGCGCTGATCGCGGTCGGCCTGATGCCGCAGCAGTCCGAGGACCACCTGATCAAGCGGGTGATCGGCCTGCCCGGCGACCGCGTCGCCGCCACCGGCGACGGCTCGCCGCTCACCGTCAACGGCGTGCCGGTGGACGAGTCGGTGTACCTGGCCCCCGGGGCCAGCCCGAGCGAGATCGCGTTCGACGTCGTCGTGCCCTCCGGCTCGCTGTGGGTGATGGGGGACAACCGGCAGAGCTCCGCCGACTCCCGCTGGCACCTCGGCGACCCCGGCGGCGGCGCCGTCCCCGTCTCCGACGTCGTCGGCACCGCGTTCGTCACGCTGTGGCCCGTGGACCGCGTCGGCCTGCTGCGGAACCCGGGGGACGTGTTCGACGACGTGCCGGACCCGTCGTGACCGGCCGCGCGCGCACCGCCTGGAACCGCGCCGCGCCGACGCTGCGCGTGGAGCGGCAGATCCTCCGGGACGGCGTCCCGGCGCTGGCGTGCGCCGACGAGGTCGGCCGGGGCAGCCTGAGCGGCCCGGTCACCGTCGGGGTCGTCGTGGTCACCGCCGACAGCCGGTCCGCGCCCCAGGGCGTGCGCGACAGCAAGCTGCTGAGCGCCGCCGAGCGCGAGCGGCTCGCCCCGCTCATCCGCCGGTGGGCCGCGTGCTGGTCCGTCGGCCACGCGGAGCCGGACGAGATCGACCGCTACGGGATCATCGCCGCGCTGCGCCTCGCCGCGCACCGGGCGATCGCCGGGCTCACCGTCCCGCCCGGTGCCCTGCTGCTCGACGGCAACCACGACTACGTCACCACCCCCGCGCAGGACACCCTGCTGGGCCCGCCGGCCGTGCTCGAGGTCGTCCCGCCGGTGCGCACGGTCGTCAAGGCCGACCTGCGGTGCGCCGCCGTCGCCGCCGCCAGCATCCTGGCCAAGACCGAGCGCGACGCGATCATGACGCGGCTGCACGACGACCACCCCGAGTACGGCTGGGCGGAGAACAAGGGCTACTCGGCGCCGGAGCACCTGGCCGCGCTGCGCCGGCTCGGGCCGACGCCGCACCACCGCACCTCCTGGCGGCTGCCGGGCGTGGAGCCGGTCGAGCCGGCCGCGGGCCGGTCCGCCGGCCCGGGCGTGCTCGGGGACCCGCTGCTGCTCGACGACGGGCCGCTCACGCTCGACGTCGCGGGCTGACCGGCCGGCGCGAGGCTGCTGCGCGCGGCCCGGGCCGCCGGTGCGAGCGGCCGCGCCCGGATGGGGGATGATGGCACGGTGAGCGCCGAGGACCTGGAGAACTACGAGACCGAGATGGAGCTCGCGCTCTACCGCGAGTACCGCGACGCCGTCGGGCTGTTCTCGTACGTGGTGGAGACCGAGCGCCGGTTCTACCTCGCCAACCACGTGGACCTGCAGGTGCGGTCCGCGGCCGGCGAGGTGTACTTCGAGCTGACGCTCGCCGACGCCTGGGTGTGGGACGTCTACCGGTCCGCCCGGTTCGTGAAGTCGGTGCGCGTGGTGACGTTCAAGGACGTCAACGTCGAGGAGCTCGTCAAGGCCGACCTGGACCTCGGCGGCGGGAGCGGCTTCGCCCGCTGAGCGGGCGCCGGGGCGCTGAGGTGGCTCCGAGTCGCTGAGGGGCCCCCCGAGGCGCTGAGCGGGTGCCGAACCGTCCACAGCCTGCGCCGCCCGCGCGTCGTCCCCAGGGTGGCGCCGCGGCGCTCGACCCGGTCCGGGCTCCGGGGCAGCGTCGTGCCCGGAGGTGACGCGGATGCGGGCACAGCAGGCGGTCGGCCGGGCGGGGGAGGACCTCGCCGCGGCGTACCTGGAGCAGCAGGGCTGGCGGATCCTGGACCGGAACTGGTTCGGGCCGGGCGGTGAGCTGGACGTCGTGGCGCTCGACGTGCCGGGTGACGCCGTCGTCGGCGTGGAGGTGAAGACCCGCACGAGCGCGGCGTTCGGCAGCCCCGCCGAGGCGGTGACGCCGGCGAAGGTGCACCGGCTGCGGGTGCTGCTGGCGCAGTGGCTGGTGGCGCACGACGTGCACGCCGAGACGATCCGGCTGGACGTGATCGCGGTGGTGCTGCCGCCGTCGGGGCGTCCGCGGCTGGACCACCTCGAGGGGATCTTCTGATGGCCCTGGGCCGGACCTTCGCGGTCGGGCTGGTGGGCCTCGCCGGGTCGGTGGTCGAGGTCGAGGCGCACCTGGCGCCGGCCCTGCCCGCGTTCGTCCTCGTGGGGCTCCCCGACACCTCCCTCGCGGAGGCGCGGGACCGGGTGCGGGCGGCCGTGGGCTCCACGGGGCTGACGTGGCCCAACCGGCGGGTGACGGTGAACCTCACGCCCGCGGCGCTGCCCAAGTCGGGACCGGGCTTCGACCTCGCGGTCGCCGTCGCGCTGCTCGCGGCCGCGGAGGCGCTGGACCCGGGTCGGGCGGCCGCCGCGGTGCACCTGGGCGAGCTCGGGTTGGACGGCCGGCTCCGGCCGGTGCGGGGCGTGCTGCCGGCCGTCGCCGCCGCGGTGGCCGCCGGGCACCCCGACGTCGTGGTCCCGGCCGCCGACGCCGCCGAGGCGGCCCTGGTGCCGGGCGCGCGGGTGGTGGGCTGCCGGACGCTCGCCGAGGTCGTGGACCGGCACGGTGGCCGGGTGACCGTGCCGGAGGTGCCCCCTGTGCAGCGGGTCCGGCACGCGGCCGCCGGCCGGGCCGAGCCGGGGGACCTCGCCGACGTGCTCGGGCAGGAGGAGGCGCGCTGGGCCGTGGAGGTCGCCGCCGCGGGCGCGCACCACCTGCTGCTGCTCGGCCCGCCGGGCGCCGGCAAGACCATGCTCGCGTCCCGGCTGCCCGGGCTGCTGCCCGACCTGGACGAGGAGCAGGCGGTCGAGGTCACGGCCGTGCACTCCGTCGCGGGCGTGTTCGACCCGGCGGGCGGGCTGCTCCGCCGGCCGCCGTTCGAGGACCCGCACCACACCGCGACGCCCGCCAGCATCGTCGGCGGCGGCTCGGGCGTCCCCCGGCCCGGCGCCGCGTCCCGGGCGCACCGCGGGGTGCTGCTCCTGGACGAGGCCCCGGAGTTCGCCCGCGCGGTGCTGCAGACGCTCCGGCAGCCGCTGGAGCACGGGGAGCTGGTGATCCACCGCACCGGCGGGGCGGCGCGCTACCCGGCGCGGTTCCAGCTGGTCCTCGCGGCGAACCCGTGCCCGTGCGGCCAGGCGGTCGGCAAGGGTCTCGCCTGCCGGTGCACCTCGCTCGACCGGCGCCGGTACCTCGGGCGGCTCGACGGGCCGCTGCTCGACCGGGTGGACGTCCAGGTCGAGGTGCCGGCCGTGCGCCGCGCCGCGCTGTCCGGCGGGGGCGAGAGCACCGCGACGGTCGCCGCCCGGGTGGCCCGGGCCCGGGACGCGCAGGCCGCCCGCTGGGCCGGCACGCCGTGGCGCGTCAACTCGGAGGTGCCGGGTCGCGCGCTCCGGGAGCGGCTCCGGCCCCGCGCCCGGCTGCTCGCGGATGTGGACCGCGCCGTCGACGAGGGCCGCCTGACGCTGCGGGGCGCCGACCGCGCGCTGCGGCTGGCGTGGACGGTGGCCGACCTGGCGGGCCGGGCCGCGCCCACGCCCGACGACATCGCCCGGGGCGTCGCGCTGCGCACCCGCGGGCAGGTGGCGTCGTGACCGGGCGGGTCGCGCCGGGGCAGGCCGTACCGACCACGCCGGGGCCGGCCGTGCCGACCGCCCCGCCGGCGGCGCGGACGGTGGCCGCCGCGCCCGACGACGCCGAGGTGCTCGCCCGGGCCGCCTGGAGCCTCGTGGCCGAGCCGGGCGACGCCACCGCCGGGGCGGTCGTCGGGGCGCTGGGAGCACCGGCCGCCCTGCGCTGGGCGACCTGGGCGGTGGGGGTGCCGCCCGCGCAGGCGGCGGAGCGGCTCCGGCGGCTCGCCCGCGGACGCGGCGCGGACGGCGCCCCGGGCCCGCCGGCGGGCGCCACGGTGCGCGTGCTCGGCCGGGCGCTGCCGCGCTGGGCGCCGCGGCTGGCCGGCCTGGACCCGCGGCCCGCCCTGGACGCGCTCGCCGGGCGCGGCGGCACCCTGCTCGTGCCCGGCGGCCCCGGGTGGCCGGACGCGGTGGCCGACCTCGGTCCGCTGGCGCCGCTGTGCCTGTGGGTCCGCGGCTCCGTCCCGCTCGCGGAACTCGCCCGGCGGTCGGCCGCAGTCGTCGGCGCGCGGGCCGCCACGCCCTACGGCGAGCGCGTCGCCACGGACCTCGGCGCCGGGCTCGCCGACCGCGGCGTCACGGTGGTGTCCGGCGGGGCCTTCGGGATCGACGTCGCCGCGCACCGGGGGGCCCTCGTCGCCGGCGGCCCGACGGTGGCGCTCCTGGCGGGCGGGGTGGACCGGCCGTCGCCGGAGGGCAACCGGCACGTGCTGGAACGGCTGCTCGACGAGGGCGGCGCCCTGGTCGCCGAGTCCCCGCCGGGCACGCCGCCGACCCGGTCGCGGTTCCTGCACCGCAACCGGCTGATCGCGGCGCTCGCGGGCGCCACGGTGGTGGTCGAGGCCGCGTGGCGGTCCGGCGCGCTGAGCACCGCCGCACGGGCGGCCGACCTGCTCCGGCCCGTGGGCGCCGTACCGGGCCCCGTGACCTCGATGGCGTCGGCCGGCTGCCACCGGCTGCTGCGGGACGGCGCGGCGGTCTGCGTCACGGACGCGGCGGAGGTGGCGGAGCTGCTCGC
>JAPSIJ010000039.1:8128-12413 GCA_031178805.1 Cellulomonas sp.
GCGGCTTCACACCGACGGCCCACACGGACCGGATGAAAACGTGTCCACCTGTCGGACGGCGCCCCCCTGACCACCCTCGCAATCACGCGGAAAACCGGACAGGGAATCGGACATTTGACCGTGATTCGTACAGGGGTGGGTGAAACGCGCCACAGACCGCTTGTCGCCCGGAGGTGTGACGGGTGACCGTAGTCCCGTGCAGACGGGGGCCGAGGCGCAGACGGGACGGGGGAGCACCCCCGTCGCCGAGGAGTTCGCGCTCCACCTGCGGGCCCAGCGCGGTCTGTCGGACCACACCGTCCGCGCCTACCTCGGCGACCTGGACGACCTCGCCGGCTACGCGCGCCGCCACGGCGTCCCCGACCTGACGGGCGTCGACATCACGGTGCTGCGCGGCTGGCTCGCCTCGATGGCCGCCACGCGCCGCAGCCGCGCGACGATGGCCCGCCGCGGCGCCGCCGCCCGCACCTTCTTCGCCTGGGCCGCCCGCACCGGCCGCGTCGCGCAGGACCCGGCGCTGCGGCTGGCGAGCGCCCGCCCGGCGTCGCACCTGCCGACCGTGCTCGACCAGGGCGCCGCCGCCGCGCTGCTGGACACCGCCCGGGTGCGCGCCGACGACGGCGACCCGGTGCACCTGCGCGACTGGGCGGCCCTCGAGCTGCTGTACGCCACCGGCGCGCGCGTCGGCGAGCTGTGCGGCGCCGACGTGGACGACCTCGACCTGGGCGCCCGCACGCTGCGCGTGACCGGCAAGGGCGACAAGCAGCGCGTGGTGCCGGTCGGCGAGCTCGCGGTCGACGCCGTGGGGGCCTGGCTGTCCCGCGGCCGCCCCGCGCTGGCGACGCCGACCTCCGGACCGGCCCTGCTGCTCGGCCGCCGCGGCGGCCGCGTCGACCAGCGCGCGCTGCGCGAGGCGGTGCACGCGGTCTCGCGGCTCGCCGAGGTCGACGACGTCGCCCCGCACGCGCTGCGGCACTCGGTGGCCACGCACCTGCTGGAGGGCGGCTCCGACCTCCGCAGCGTGCAGGAGGTGCTCGGCCACGCGAGCCTGGCCACCACGCAGCGCTACACCCACGTGACCGCGGACCGCCTCCGCGCGTCGTTCGAGCAGGCCTTCCCCCGCGCATGACCCCCGAGATGGAGACCCCCATGTCAGTCCCGGTTGAGGACTCGGTCCTGGCTGCCCCGCACCGGCGCGGCACCAGCGCCCCGCTCGGGGTGATCCCCCGGCAGCAGGCGGTGGACGGCAGCCTGGACGTCGAGCTCGACGCGGTCGCGTCGCTGGTCGCGGGCGAGGCGCTGGACGAGGTCGACGCCGACCTCGACGGCGTGGTCGTCACGCTGACCGCGGTGCCCACCGCGCCGGTGGACCTGGACGACCTCGTCGAGGCGCCCGCCTCCCCGGTGGAGCTGGACTGGCAGCTGTTCAAGGCCGGCGGCGACCGTCTGGTCCGCGAGCGGCTGATCCTGCACTACGCCCCGCTCGTCACCGCCGTCGCGGGCCGCGTCGGCATGCGGCTGCCGGCGATGGTCGAGCAGGCCGACCTGGTGTCGTACGGCATGTTCGGGCTGATCGACGCGATCGAGAAGTACGAGCCGGGCCGGTCCGTGAAGTTCGAGACCTACGCGAGCTCCCGCATCCGCGGCGCGATCATCGACGAGCTGCGCGCGATGGACTGGATCCCGCGCTCGGTGCGCACCAAGGCCCGCGCCGTCGACCGCGCGTACGCCGAGCTGGAGAGCCAGCTGCACCGCGTGCCGACCGAGAGCGAAGTCGCCGCCCGGCTGCAGATCGACATCCGCGAGCTGCGGGCGCTGTTCACGCAGCTGTCCACGGTCAACGTCGCGGCGCTCGACGAGCTGCTCGGCGCGGGGGAGGACCGCGGGGACCGCCTGTCGCTGCTGGACACCCTCGGCGACCACCGCAACCCCGACCCGGAGAGCTCGTTCGAGGCCCAGGAGACCAAGTTCCTGCTGGCGCGGGCGATCGACCAGCTCGGCGAGCGCGAGAAGCTCGTGCTGGTCCTCTACTACTACGAGGGCATGACGCTGGCCGAGATCGGCCGGGTGCTCGGGGTGACCGAGTCCCGGATCTCGCAGATGCACACCGCGGCCATGCTGCGGCTGCGGGCGCGGCTGACGGAGGCCGACCGGGGCTGATCCGCCGGCGAGCAGGACCACGGGCCCGCCCCGGAGCAGCAGCAGCGGGTCCAGGTACGTCTCGCCGTCGCGCACGCCCCAGTGCAGGCAGGGCCGCGGGTCGCAGTGCGTGCGCGCGGCGGCCAGCGTGCCGAGGACGCCGCCGGCGGCCACGCGGTCGCCCACGGCCACGAGCGCGTCGACCGGCTCCAGCGAGGTGCGCAGGCCGTCGTCGTGCCGCACGGTGAGCACCGGCCGGTCCACCACCACGCCGGCGAAGACCACCGTCCCGGCCCGGGGTGCCAGCACGGGCGTCCCGGTGGGCGCGTCCAGGTCGACGCCCCGGTGCCCGGCGAGCCACGGGGCCGCGGGGCCGTCGAACGGCGCCACCACGACGACGTCCACCAGCGGTGCGCGCCACGGCTCCGCCCGGGCCGCTGATCGGGGCTCACCGCTCACGCCGTCGCCGGCCGGCACCGTGACAACCGCGGCGAGGGGCACGAGCACCGCCGCGAGCAGCAGCGGCGCGAGCACGCGGCGGGACGCGCGCGCCGCCCGGCGGAGGACCGCGCCGGCGAGGACCGCGCGGACGACGACCGCGAGGACGGGGAGCGACCGGGCCGCGGGGGAGGGCGAGAGCAGGGGCACCCGGCGACCGTGCCCCACGCCGCGCCGCCGTGGGGTGCGGGTACCGTCGGGCTGGGGACGACCGCCGCCGTCGCGGCCTGTGGACGGCTCGGCGCCGCGCGCCGAGGGCCACGGCCCCGGGCGTGCCGACGGTCACGCCCGCACCGTGCGGGAGCGCTGGTCGGGGTCCGGTAGACTCCTTCCTGCGACCGGTGCGTGCCGGTCGACATCGCGCGTCATCACCGAGGCGTCGCACCCGATCCGTCACTCTCCTGACACGGTCCGGGCGCGCGCGGAGGGCCGACGCCGGCAGCGGTCCGGGCTCGTCCCGGCGTCGGCGTGGGCGTGGCGCCAGGGGTGCCGCCCGACCGGGAGGCACCGACAACCGGACGAGCGGGTCCGCCCAGGCGGGCCCGCGATCAGTGCGCGCGCCCCCGCTGGGGCGCGCCGGAAGGACGTGCCATGGCCGTCGTGACCATGCGCCAGCTGCTCGAGAGCGGTGTCCACTTCGGGCACCAGACCCGCCGCTGGAACCCCAAGATGAAGCGCTTCATCTTCACCGAGCGCAACGGCATCTACATCGTCGACCTGCAGCAGTCGCTGTCCTACATCGACCGCGCGTACGACTTCGTCAAGGAGACCGTCGCCCACGGCGGCAGCATCCTGTTCGTCGGCACGAAGAAGCAGGCGCAGGAGCCGGTGGCCGAGCAGGCCGCCCGCGTCGGCATGCCCTACGTGAACCAGCGCTGGCTCGGTGGCATGCTCACCAACTTCCAGACGGTGAACAAGCGGCTGCAGCGCCTCAAGGAGCTCGAGCTCATCGACTTCGACGACGTCGCGGGCAGCGCCTTCACCAAGAAGGAGCTCCTCATCATGCGTCGCGAGAAGGACAAGCTCGCGAAGACGCTCGGCGGCATCCGGGACATGACCCGCACGCCGTCCGCGGTGTGGATCGTCGACACCAACAAGGAGCACCTGGCCGTCGACGAGGCGCGCAAGCTGGGCATCCCGATCGTCGCGATCCTGGACACCAACTGCGACCCCGACGTGGTCGACTACCCGATCCCGGGCAACGACGACGCCATCCGCGCCGTGCAGCTGCTGACCCGCGTGATCGCGGACGCCGCCGCCGAGGGCACCATGCAGCGCCACTCCGCCCGCCAGGGCGGCGGCGCGGACGCCGCTCCGGCCGAGGCCGAGCCGCTGGCCGAGTGGGAGCGCGAGCTGCTCGCCGGCGCCGAGGAGTCCCTGGCCTCCGACGCGACCGCCGAGTCGGCCGCCACGGCCGAGGCCGCGGGCGACCCGGTCGCCGCCGCGGGCGAGGCGGGCCCGGCCGAGGGTGCTGCCACCCCGGGCCAGGACGCCGCCCCCGCCGTCGAGGCCGCCGCCGCCGGTGCGGCCGCCGAGACCGCCGAGTCCGAGGGCGACGCCGCGTCCGAGTGACCCGGCCCGCCGATCGCACGTACTGACGAGAAGGACGGGACAAGCATGGCCAACTACTCGATGGCCGACATCAAGG
>JAPSIJ010000392.1 GCA_031178805.1 Cellulomonas sp.
ACCGACTACACCGCCGCCTTCGGCCCCGGCCAGGTGACACCCTACGACCAAGGCATCGCCCACACCCTGGACTGGTACAGCACAGCCCCCCGACGCTCCCTCCTCGGCATCGGACGCTGAACCCGCCTCTCGGCGCCGCACGACGTAGGCGGTTGAGGGCTGTCCGTTACGCCCACGCGAGAATCCATGACGGCACCGGGCAAACCACCTGGGCGCCGTGCTGTCTCACAACTGGATACGTCGCGCATCCCGGGAGTTGCACGAGATGGCTCAGATATCTGCCGCAGAGGCGTTCCTCAGCGCCGACATGCCTGGCCTTGCCGTTGCCGGACCCCGGGGCGGCAACCACCTCTGCCGCACTTCGGAGCCGGCTTTGCGCGATGACGGGGACCCAGCGTGTTCCCCAGCATCTCGGTTGGCGCTGAACCGGTCGGTCCTGGATGGGCTGCAGCCGTGGTGCCACTTCCACCGCAGCGCCCGGTCCTCCAGTGGATAGGGGTTCCGCGACCGGATCGCCCCACCCAGATGGGTCCAGCAGCCGGGCGTCCTCCCCTCCCGGCGCTCGCGGAGGATCGGGAACGACCAGGTGAGGCCGCGGGGCCGGTAGTGGTCGAGCGAGGGATGCCCCGACTCGCGTGGGCCACGGGTGTGTCCTCGGGGGTCTGCTCGCGGTCGCGCAGGCGCACCTCGGCCGCGTCGGACATGCTCGGGGCGGGGTGACGGGTGGCGCCATCGGCGCCTGCCGCGTCGGCGGCGCAGAGCTGGGTTTCCCAGCGGCGGATGCTCGTGCGCGTGGAGGCCGCGGACATCACCCGGTTGTCGCCGGTCCGCAAGAAAGAGGCTGACAGCCGTGGGCCCTGACCATCGGTCGGATCCGGGCGCTGCTCTCCCCCGCGCCTGCAGAGGCCACAGACGGTCGGTGACCCGGCCGCTCACGCCGCTGTGCTGAGGCCCTGGGATACCTGTTGGAGACGGTGGCCGTGTCCGGTCGTGGCACGGTCATGCCGCCTCGGGTGGCCAGGGAGGCAGAGGGTGGCGGGATCCGCGGCTGGTGGTTCAGCGCACCGTGGTGCGGTGACCGGCATCGAGGCGCCGGGTCCAGCCGCGGGCGTCGAGATGTTCCAGCAACGGGATCGCGACGCGCCGGGTGGTGTTCAGCGCCTGACGGGCCTGACTGGTGGTGAAGGGTTGTGGCAGGCGAGCAAGCTCGCGCATCGCCAGGGCGGGGGCTGTGGGGAGCAGCACGACGCCGTCCCGGAGACGCAGTATCCGTCCGCTGCGCTCCGCCGCGGCGAGTTCCCGGACACCCAGCTGCAGGGCGGTCAGGGCATCGGCCTCCGGGGCGCGGAACGGCGCGGTGGCGAGCCGATGCTCCAACTCGGCGAGCGCAGCTTCGACGGGTCCGAGGTCGCCGCGGTGGTGCGGTGAGCGGATGTGGCCGCCGTCGTGCTCCAGACCGGCGGCGCGCGCGACCGCGTCGACCAGCTTGGGCTCCGGCAGGGAGAGCAGGTCGCGGGCGGCGCCCCGGGAGAGGCCGGCGGCCAGCGGGTCACGGGCGTGCAGTTCCTCCACTGCGGTGCGCAATTGCTGCTGCCAGGAGTCGAATACCGGCGCGTGCACCCACCAGTCGCCGAGCACACGCACCTCACCGGGTGGATCGGGGTCTCCGGTGGGCAGCAGGCCGAGGCGGTGCAGGTGCTGCTCCCGCACCGCGCCGCGCCGGGCGACCTCGGCCAGGACGTCTCCACGGGTGTCCATGCCGGCGAGCCGGTCCGCGCGGCGTCCTCTGTCGCCGCGCCGCCGCAGCACCGGTGGATCGGCGTCGAGGACCTGGGCTCCGCCGAGCACCGAGCGGTGGCCGGGGTCGCGCAGCACCAGGCGGTCGCCGAGGACCAGGGGAAGGGGCCGGTCCAGGCTCAGCCGGGCGTGGTCGTCGTCGAAGGGGCGCAGCCGGGCGGGCACGGCCGCGGTGCCGGCATGGACGACGAGGTGCACGGCCGCGGCCGTGAACGCGGTTCCGGTGGTGCGGCGGATGTCGAGGACGTCGGTGACCGGCCACGTGCCGGGCGTGACCAGCGCGTCGCCGCGGCGCACGTCGTCGGCCGAGACCCCGCGCAGATTCAGCGCCACCCGGGTGACCGGTGCCAGCGAGGTGCACGGCCGGTTGCGGCTGTGCAGGCCTCGGACCGCCACCGGCCGGGCCCCGTCGTGGCCGAGCAGCTGCAGCCGGTCGCCCTGGACGAGCGATCCCGCCGCCAGGGTTCCGGTCACCACCGTGCCGGAGCCGGTGATCGTGAAGGACCGGTCCACCCACAGGCGCAAGCGCTCGCTGCTGGGCGCCGGTGCCCGCGCCAGGACGTCGTCGAGGGCGGCGCGCAGCTGGGCCAGGCCTGTGCCCTCCAGCGCGGAGACGGCGACCGCGGGGGCGTCGTGCAGGCCGGTCGTGGCCAGTTGTGCGCGGGCCTCGGCGAGCACCGCGTCAGCGCGCTCGGGGGCTCGGTCGGCGCGGGTGAGGACCACGACTCCGCGCTCGATGCCCAGGGCGGCCACGGCGTCGCGGTGGTCGCTGGACTGGGCCTGCCATCCCTCGTCGACGGCGACGACGAAGCAGACGACGGGAGCCGGGCCGAGCCCTGCCAGCATGTTGCCGAGGAAGCGCTCGTGGCCGGGCACGTCGACGAAGGCGACCTCGCGTCCCGAGGGCAGCGTCGTATAGGCGTAGCCCAGGTCGATGGTCAGTCCGCGGCGGCGCTCCTCCTCCCACCGGTCGGGTTCCATGCCGGTGAGGGCGCGCACGAGGGTGCTCTTGCCGTGGTCGACGTGCCCGGCCGTGGCGACGACGTGCACGGTCATCCGGACCCGCCGTCGTCGGCGACGGCGGCCAGTGTCGCCCGCACCGCCGCGAGCAGCCGGTCGTCGTCCGCTTCGGGCACGCAGCGCAGGTCGATCAGACAGGCGTGGTCGTGGACCCGCGGGAGCACGGCGGGGTCGCCGGCGCGCAG
>JAPSIJ010000393.1 GCA_031178805.1 Cellulomonas sp.
TCGGGGTCGCCGGGCGGCGGCCGGTAGTCGCGGGTGTGATCGAGATCCGCGAGGTGCGCGGGCACGAGGCATCCCGGCCCCGTGCACGTGCGGTCACGGTGGCGGACGTGGTCGGCCAGCGCCGCGGGTGGCCGGTAGCGCGTGCGGCCGACGTCCAGGACGCTGCCGGACGGCCCGTCGGTGACGATCCGCTGCCACGTGCCGCCGAGCGCGAGGGCGCGGGCCTGGACCGCGTCCAGCGGCCCGTACCCCGCCAGGTCGGCAGGCCGGTCGTCCAGGCCGAGCAGCGTGGACAGCGCCACGGTGACGTGGATCTGGGCGCGCGGGTGCACCGCCCCGCTGTCAGGCGTTGCAGCGGTTCCGTCCTCGGCCGGCCCGCTGGTCAGCCCGGCGTCGGCCGGCACCGCCCGGGTCACCGCGGCGACGAGCCCGTCCGCGCGGAGCTGGTCCAGGGTGCGGGGGTCGCCCGCGGACCGGGCGGTGCGGGCCGACGCCTCCAGGGCGCTGTCGACCTGCACGGCGTCCACCGCCGGCAGCCGCACCAGGAAGGACGCCATCCCGTCGGCCTCGGTCCGCGGCCGGGTCACGCAGCGGCGGGCGCGGGCGGCACGGTGCCGCTCGGTGGCGTGCTCGGGGTCGACCTCGAGCAGGGCGCGTTCGACGTCGCGGCGGACCTGCCCCGCGGTGCTGTCCGCCGCGCGGGGCAGGACCCGGGCCTGGACGTCGGCCGCGACCCGCCAGTGCTGCTCGTGGAGCCGGGAGGTGATCGCCTGCGCGCGGGGGACGTCGATGTGCCCGGCCGCGAGCGCCTCGCCCGTGTCGGCGAGCACGCCGGCGAACGCCACGCCGTCGCGCACCAGGGCCTCCATCCGGGCGGGTGAGCGGAGCAGCCGCATGGACAGCGACTGGCCGGCGACCGAGACGGCGGTGAGCGGCCGACCCGCCGACACGCGCGCCGGCGGCGGTTGCATCTGCGGGCGCGCGGCGAGCGCGGCGGCGTACCGGGCCTGCACGGCGTGCGCCCACGCGGCCATCCGCCCGGCGGCGTGCACCACCTCGACGAGGTCGAACGACGACAGCGCATCCGCGTCGAGGGACTCGAGCAGGGCGACGAGCGGCGTGCCGGTGCCGGCGTCTGCGAGCGCCGCCCCGAGCGCGAACGGGCTGCCCGGTGCCGGCCCGCGGGCACCGTCGCCGGCGGGTGCGGCGGTGGCGTCGGGCGGGTCCTCGGGCATGCCACCGACCGTACGGACCCGCGGCTCCGCCACCGGCTCGGCCGCCCCCTCCCTGGGGACGACGGGCGCCCTCCCCGTCTGTGGACGGCTCGCCGCCCGCGCGCCGCCCGACGCTCGTCACCGCGGCGCGCCCGACCACGTCACCGTCCCGCCGTTCGGACGTCGCCCGTCCGACCTGCGGACTTCACCCGTTCGATGCCTTCAGCAACCGGCAGCCCGCACCGATACGACGCTCATGACGACTGCCCGAGCGGCGCAGGGGGACGGGACCCCGTCCTGGCGCTCGGAGCTCGACAGGATCGACCGGTTGTGCGACGCCGCGCCCGCGCTCTGCGTGGCGGCTCTCCCCGAGCTGCTGGAGCGGGCCCGTGCGGAGCACGCCGTCGAGCCGGAGATCGAGCTCGAGTACAACGGGGGGTGGGCGCACCACCTGCTGGGTGACGACGCGCTCGCCCTCGCCGCGATGGAGCACGCGCTCGAGCTGAGCACCACCCACGGTCTGCGCGCGTGGGAGGGTCGGCTGCTTCAGGGGCTGGCCGCCGTCTACAACGGGTTCGGCGACAACCTGTCCGCCCTGGAGCTGCTCGACCGGTCGCTGGGCATCCGCCGCGAGCTCGACGACACCGAGGGCCTGGCCGCCGCGCTGAACAACCTCGCGGACACGTACATCTCGATGGGCCGGTTCCCCGAGAAGGCGCGCGAGCTGCTGGACGAGGCGGCGCGGCTGTGGCCGGTCCTGGACCGCCCCGACGGCACCTGCGCGACGCTGTCCGGCCTGGCCAAGCTCGACACGGACGAGAGCGAGGCGCTGGCGCCGACCGACCCCGTGCGCGCGCGGGCGCTGGCGGACCGCGCGGTGTCGCTGGCCACGCAGGGCCTGGAGGCGGCGCACGGCGTGCCGGACGCGGACGGCGGCGACACGGGCAACCCGCGGATGGCCGCCGAGGCCCAGGTCCGCCTGGCCCGCGCGTACATGGCGCGGGGCGACCTGGACCTCGCGCAGGTGGCGCTGACCTCGGTGGCCGGCGCCCTCCCCCGCGTGGCGGCCCGGTACCTGACGATCCGGTACCACGCGGCGCACGGGCGGCTGTGCCGGCTACGCGGCGACTACGCCGCGGCACGCGCCACCCTCGCGACCGGCCTGCTGCTGACCGAGGAGTCGCTGCGCCCGATGGAGCGCGCGGACCTGCTGCTGGAGCTGGTCCAGGTGCACGAGGACGCCGGCGACCTGCACGAGGCGCTGCAGACGCACCGCCGGTACCACGAGGCGGTCATGGCGCAGCGCGACCAGGCGGCCGAGCGCCGCGGCATCGTCGTCAACGCCCAGCTGGACGTCGAGCGCGTCCGGCAGGCCCGCGACCAGGCCCGCAAGCGCGCGGCGGAGCTCGCCGCGCTGAACGAGACGCTGCAGCACGACGCCGCGCACGACCCGCTGACCGGGCTGCTGAACCGGCGCGGCCTGGACGCGATCCTCGCCGCCCGCCTGGGTCGGGAGGAGGCGCTGGCCTACGTGGTCGCGGACCTCGACCTGTTCAAGTCGGTGAACGACCAGCACTCGCACCCGGTCGGCGACGAGGTGCTGCGCCGGGTCGCGCAGATCATGACCAGCGCCGTGCGGATCGGTGACGTGGTGTCCCGCGTCGGCGGCGAGGAGTTCACGCTGGTGCTGCTCGACTCCCCCCGGGAGCAGGCGACCGCCGTGTGCGAGCGGATCCGGACCACCATCGCCGGGTACCCGTGGCAGGAGCTCTCCCCCGGTCTGCG
>JAPSIJ010000394.1 GCA_031178805.1 Cellulomonas sp.
CCGGCGGCCCGATAGGAGGAGCGAACCCCGCCGGGCACCCGTGCCGGCCGGGGCCGAGGACATCCGCACCACCGATGCACGGAAAGGGGGCCTCCGCGATGGCCATGAGCCAGCTGTCCGACGTCCTGTGGACGGAGCGCCGCCTGCTCGAGCTGCTGCTGTTCAAGCTCGAGGAGGAGCAGCTCGTGCTCACCAGCGGCCGCACGCGGTGGCTGGCGCACGCCACGCGGGAGGTCGAGGCCGTCCTCGACCAGATCCGGGACGCCGAGCTCGGCCGGTCCGTCGAGGCCGACGCCGTCGCGCTCGAGCTCGGCCTGGAGCCGGGCGCCAGCCTGCGCACCCTCGCCGAGCACGCCCCCGCCCCGTGGGACGACCTGCTGCACGCGCACCGGGACGCCTTCGTCCAGCTGACCACCGAGATCGGCCAGCTCGCCGACGGCAACCGCGAGCTGCTCGCCATGTCGCACCGGGCCACGCAGGAGACGCTCATGTCGCTGCAGGAGTCCGTGCAGACCTACGACCCGCAGGGTCACACCACCAACGAGCCCGACCGCAGCGCACAGCTGATCGACCAGTCGTTCTGATCGGCGAGGAAGAGGACCCGTGAGCACCTTCTCCGGACTGGGCACCGCGCTCAGCTCCCTGATCGCCCAGCGCCAGGCGCTGGAGGTCTCGGGGCAGAACGTCGCCAACGCCAACACCGTCGGCTACACCCGCCAGCGCGCCGCCATGGCGTCGCTGCCGGCCGCCACCGTCCCCTCGATGTTCTCGAGCACCGACGGCGTCGGCCAGGGCACCGCCGTGACCGGCTTCGAGCGCCTCGGCGACGTCTTCCTCGACGCCCGGCTGCGCAACGAGACCTCCGGCGCGTCCCGCCTGGCCGCGATCGCGACCGAGTACAAGACCCTCGAGACCACCATCGGCGAGCCGTCGAAGACCGGCTTCTCCAAGGACCTCACCGCCTTCTGGACCGCGTGGTCCGACGTCGCGGCGAAGCCCGAGGCCGAGGCCAGCCGCGCGGTGCTGCTCGAGAACGCCAAGGCCGTCGCCGACCGCATCAGCACCATGTACGAGGACACCGGCACGCAGTGGTCGCAGGCGCTGACCACCACCAAGTCGCTCGTCACGCAGGTCAACACGACCGCCACGAACATCGCGGACCTCAACACCCGCATCCTGTCGATCACCAACGCCGGCGGCTCGGCCAACGAGCTGATGGACCAGCGCGACCTCCTGGTCACGCAGCTGTCCGGCCTCGTCGGCGCCTCGACCCGGACCAACGCGGACGGCACCGTCGACGTGATGGTGGCCGGCAACGCGCTCGTGTCCGGCGGCAAGGCGAGCGCGCTCGCGGTGTCCGCCGGCAGCCCGGCGTCGTTCCAGGCCGCGGTCGACGGCGGCGAGGTGTCCATCGTCTGGGCCGGCAACGGCCACCCCGCCGGGCTCGAGGGCGGCCGCGTCGCCGGCCTGCTGACCGCGCTCGCCCCGCCCGCCGGCGGCGGCCTGCTGACCAGCACCGGCGTCTCCCTCAACTCCCTGGCGACGAACCTCGCCGGGCAGGTGAACGCGGTGCACACCGCCGCCTACACCGTCGAGGGCTACGCGACCGGCACCACCGGCGGCGACTTCTTCACCCTCGCGGCCGGCCAGCCCGCCGCCCGCGGCCTCACCGTCGCGATCACCGACCCCGCCGACGTCGCGGTCGCCGCCGCCGGCAAGGGCGCGTACGACGGCAGCGTCGGCGCCCAGATGGCCGCCCTGGCCAACTCGGCGGGCAGCCCGGACGCGCAGTGGTCGACCTTCGTGGTGGACCTCGGCGTCAAGTCCGCCAGCGCCGCCTCCCGGGCCACCGTGGCCGAGGCCGCGCGGTCCACCGCCGCCGCCGCCCAGCTCGCGCAGACGAGCGTCGACACCGACGAGGAGTCCGTGAACATGCTGGCCTTCCAGCGGGCCTACGAGGGCGCCGCCCGCGTCCTGACCGCCGTCGACGAGATGCTCGACACCCTGATCAACCGCACCGGGGTGGTCGGCCGATGAGCACGATCGGGCGCGTCACCCACTTCACGGTGCGCAACTCCACGCTCGCGAACGTCCAGGCGAACCTCACCAAGATGTCCGAGCTGCAGGCGCAGATGTCCTCGGGCAAGAAGATCAACCTCGCCTCGGACGACCCCGCCGGCACTGCCGACGTCCTGCGCCTGCAGGGCGAGCAGCGGGTGCTCGACCAGTACCGCCGCAACGCCGACGACGGCGAGGCGTGGCTGACCACCGTCGGCACCGCCCTCACCACGTCGCTGTCGTCGATCCGCAAGGCCCGCGACCTCACGGTCCAGGGCGGCGACGGCGCGCTCGGCGACAACTCGCGCATCGCGCTCGCCCAGGAGATCGAGGGCATCCGCGACGCGCTGCTGTCCCAGGCGAACACCACCTACCTCGGCCGGCCCGTGTTCGCGGGCACCGCCGCCGCGCCGGCGTTCGCCGCCGCGGACGCCGCCACGCCGTACACGTTCAACGGCGTCGCCGCCGGCTCGGTCGACCGGACGGTCGCCAGCGGCACCACCATCCGCGTCGACTCCACCGGCTCCGCCGTGTACGGCGACGGCGCGGACTCGGTCTTCGCGGTGCTCGACGGCGTGATCGCCACGCTGCGCGCCGGCGGGGACCCGACCGACCAGCTCGACGCGATCGACGGGCACATCGACAACATGCTGGCCGAGGTCTCCTCGGTCGGCGCCCGGCAGAACCAGATCGACTCCGCCCAGAGCCAGATCACCGACAACGCGTTGACGGCCACGACCCGCCTCTCGGCGATCCAGGACGTCGACCTCGCGCAGATCATCCTCGACCTCGGGTCGCAGGAGGTCGCGTACAAGGGCGCCCTGGGCGCCGCCGCCAAGGTGCTGCAGCCGACCCTCCTGGACTTCCTGCGATGACCGCTGACCTCGTCGACGCCCCGCGTCGCGCCCACCTGCCCGAGCACCTGCACCTGCGC
>JAPSIJ010000395.1 GCA_031178805.1 Cellulomonas sp.
GGGTCAGCGGCTCGCCGCAGGTGAGGTCGGTCGCGGCGATCTGCAGCAGCCGCCGCCGGTAGGCCCGGCGCATCGCGTCGACGCCCTCGGCGCCGGCGGTCGCGGCCACCGGGACGGCGGCGTCCGGGTCGGCGCCGACGGCGCGCAGCAGCTCGGCGCGCACCTCGGCGACCGGGACGCCGGTGCCCGGGGTGCCGTCCAGCACGATGTCCAGGTGCTCGGGGTGCGCCGCCAGGTCGTCGCCCAGGGCGGCGGAGGCGCCGAGCACGGCGAGCAGCCGGTCCCGGGCGGCGCCGTCCTCGCGCAGCACGGCGGCGAGCCGGTCCCGGCGCGCGCCGGTCACCGTGCCGGCCAGCTTAGCCAGCGACAGCAGCGCCTGGTCCGGGTCGGCCGACTCGGCCAGCGCGGGCAGCAGCGCCTCGGTCCCGCCGGGGCCGTCCCGGTCGGCGGCGGCGCCGTCGGCACCGGTCCCGGCCACGAGGTCGACCAGCGCGGCGTCGACGAGCATCCGCTCGGCGCGCGCGACGTCCGCGAACCCGGCGCGGGTCAGCCGGCCCGCGAGCGTGCCCCCTCGACCGACCGACGTGCTCACCGGGCCCACGCTACCGACGCGTCAGAGCATCGGCAGGAAGCGGCGCAGCTCGTACGGCGTGACCTGCGCGCGGTAGTCCTCCCACTCGTGCCGCTTGTTCCGCAGCACGAAGTCGAAGACGTGCTCGCCCAGCGTCTCGGCGACGAGCTCGGACTTCTCCATCACCGCGATCGCCGCACCGAGCGACGTGGGCAGCGGCTCGATGCCGAGCGCCCGGCGCTCGGCGTCGGTCAGCTCCCACACGTCGTCGTCGGCGCCCTCGGGGAGCTCGTAGCCCTCCTCGACGCCCTTGAGCCCGGCGGCCAGCAGCACGGCGAACGCGAGGTACGGGTTGGTCGCCGAGTCCACGGCGCGGTACTCGATCCGGGCGGAGTTGGACTTGCCCGGCTTGTACATCGGCACCCGGACCAGCGCGGACCGGTTGTTGTGGCCCCAGCAGACGTAGGACGGCGCCTCGGAGCCGCCCCACAGCCGCTTGTAGGAGTTGGTGAACTGGTTGGTCACCGCGGTGATCTCGGCCGCGTGCCGCAGCAGGCCGGCGATGAAGGACCGCGCCGTGCGGGACAGCTCCAGGTGGCCGCCCGGCTCGTGGAACGCGTTCCGGTCGCCCTCGAACAGCGACAGGTGGGTGTGCATGCCCGAGCCCGGCTGGTCGGCGAGCGGCTTCGGCATGAACGAGGCGTACACGCCCTGCTCGAGCGCGACCTCCTTCACCACCGTGCGGAAGGTCATGATGTTGTCGGCCGTGGTCAGCGCGTCGGCGTACCGCAGGTCGATCTCGTTCTGGCCGGGGCCGGCCTCGTGGTGGGAGAACTCCACCGAGATGCCCATCGACTCCAGCATCGTGATCGCGGCGCGCCGGAAGTCGTGCGCGGTGCCGCGCGGCACGTGGTCGAAGTAGCCGCCCTGGTCGACGGGGACCAGCGGCTGCGTCGGGTCGGCCGGCGCGTCGAACAGGTAGAACTCGACCTCGGGGTGCGTGTAGAAGGTGAAGCCCTTGTCGCTCGCCCGGGCCAGCGCGCGCTTGAGCACGTTGCGGGAGTCGGCCAGCGACGGCTCGCCCTCCGGCGTGAGGATGTCGCAGAACATCCGCGCCGTGCCGTGCCGCTCGCCGCGCCACGGGAGCACCTGGAACGTCGTGGGGTCGGGCTTGGCGATCATGTCCGCCTCGTACACCCGGGTCAGGCCCTCGATCGACGAGCCGTCGAAGCCGATGCCCTCCGCGAAAGCGGACTCCAGCTCCGCGGGCGCGACCGCCACCGACTTGAGGGTCCCGAGCACGTCGGTGAACCAGAGCCGGATGAAACGGATGTCGCGCTCCTCCACGGTGCGGAGGACGAACTCCTGCTGCCTGTCCATGGGCACATCCTGCCTGATGCGCGGGCCGGCGTGGTGCCGCACGCGCCGCTCGCCCGGGGGATGCCGCGCGCATAGGCTCGGCCGCATGCCCGACCAGCACGACGCCCGCCCGCTGCGGCTCGCCCTCGCCCAGATCGACACCTGCGTGGGCGACCTCGCCGGGAACACCGACGCCGTCCTCGCGTGGGCCCGCCGCGCCGCCGAGGCCGGGGCCGACCTGGTGGCGTTCCCCGAGATGACCGTCACCGGCTACCCGATCGAGGACCTCGCCCTGCGCGCCTCGTTCCGCCGCGGCGCCGAGGCCGCGCTCGCCGGCCTGGCCGCGGCGCTGGCCGACGCGGGGCTCGGCGACCTCACGGTCGTCGTGGGCACCGTCGGCGAGCGGACCACGCGGGAGCACGAGGGCGCGCCCGCCCGGCCGACCAACCAGGCGGTCGTGCTGCGCGGCGGCCACGTGCAGCAGCGGTACGACAAGCACCACCTGCCGAACTACGGCGTGTTCGACGAGTTCCGGATCTTCGCGCCCGGCGGCGAGCCGACGGTCGTCGAGGTCGCCGGCCGGCGGGTGGGCCTGCTGATCTGCGAGGACATCTGGCAGGACGGCCCGGTCGCGGAGCTGTCCGACGACGACGTGGACCTGCTGGTGGTGATCAACGGCTCGCCGTTCGAGGAGGGCAAGGGGCACATCCGCGCCGAGCTCGCCCAGCGCCGGGCCGCCGAGGTCTCCGCCCCGGTGGCCTACGTCAACATGGTCGGCGGCCAGGACGACCTGGTGTTCGACGGCGGCTCCTTCGTCGTCGGCCGCGACGGCACCCTGCTGGCGTCGGCCCCGCAGTTCGTCGAGCACCTGCTGGTGTGGGACCTGCCGCCGCGTGGCACCGACCCGCAGCGCGGCGCGCTGGCCCCGCCGCTGGACCCGGACGAGGAGATCTACCGGGCGCTGGTCACCGGCGTCGCCGGGTACGTGCGCAAGAACGGCTTCCGCAGCGTGGTGTTCGGCCTGTCCGGCGGCATCGACTCCGCGCTGGTCG
>JAPSIJ010000396.1 GCA_031178805.1 Cellulomonas sp.
CCCGGCCCGGCGGGTCAGGCCAGGGCGCCCAGGGCCTTGCGGATGCGCTTCTCGCTCACCGGCACCGGGGTGCCGAGCTGCTGGGCGAACAGGCTGACCCGCAGCTCCTCCAGCAGCCACCGCACGTCGTCCAGCGCCGCGAGGTCCGCCGGCACGGGGGTGCGGGAGGTGACCCGGGCGCGGGTCTGGCCGAGCAGCTGCTCCAGGTCGCGCACCTGCCACGCGAGCTGCTCGTCGCGCGCCGGGTTCGCCCCCGCGCGGTCCAGCCGGTAGGCGGCGGCGCGCAGGTAGCGGGCGAGGTGCGGCAGCCGCTCGGCACCGGTCTCGGCGACGAACCCGTCGTGCACCAGCGCCTCCGCCTGGGCCTGGACGTCGCGGACCGTGCCGAGCAGGGCCAGCGACCGGGTGCCGCGGACGGCGGCGTCCAGGTCCCGCGCGGCGCCCAGCACGGTGACCAGGTCCCCGACCAGGCGGTGCACGGCGTCCTCCAGCCGGTCCCGGACGACCGCGCGGGCCGCGGCGTAGGTCTCCGCGGTGCGCACGGTGGTGGCCGGCCGGTCGCCGAGGTGCTCCCCGAGCAGCCGGTCGACCGCGGCGAGCTGCACGTCGGCGACCAGCGCCTCCGTGCTCGGGTAGGGGCTGGCGGCGAGCGTGAGCGCCTGGGTGCCCGTCCACCGGCTGGTGATCCGCCCGGCGGCGAGCCCGGCGTCGAGCAGCAGCAGCCGGCGCAGGCCCGCGCGGTGCCGGAGCTCCTGCTCCCCGGCGTCCGCGAGCACCTCGACCCGCACCGTCGCGGCGGGACCCCGGCCGTGCTCGACCAGGGCCGGGTAGCCGCGCACGGTCAGGCCGCTGGCGTCCTGGGTCTCGACCCGGTCGGGCAGCGCGCCGCCGGGCAGGTCGGGCCACGTGGTCAGGTCGGTGCCGTCGAACCCGGGCAGCGCCGCGGGGCCGGGCGCGGGCCGACGTCCCGGGGCGGGCACGGCGGCCGGCGCGGCGCCGCCCGCGGGTCCCGCCCCGCGCCCGGCCGCGCGCGCGTCCGCCATCGCGTCCCGCACGGCCGTCCGCACCGCGCTGCTCACGGCGTCCTGGGTGCGGGCGGCGAGCCGGCGCTGCAGCACCGCGAGGTCCTTGCCCTCGTCCACCACGCGCCCGCGCTCGTCCACCACCCGGAACGTCATCCGCAGGTGCGGCGGCAGGCGGTCCTCGTCCACGGCGTCGGCCGGCACGTCCACGTCCCGCAGGGCGCGCACCGCCTGGCGGAAGGCGTCGCGGAACGACGGCGCCGCGTCGGCCGCGCGCACGGTGTCCGCCCACGAGGCGGTGTGCGCGTCCAGCCACGCCACCACGTCCCGCGCCACGTCCGGAGCGGGCACGAGCTGCACCCGCACGGCCTTCGGCAGCGCGCGGATCGTCGCGGTGGCCAGCTCCTCGCGCAGGCCGGGGACCATCCAGTCGAAGCCCTCGGGCCGCACGCGGGCCAGCGCGACCAGCGGGACGTGCACCGTGACGCCGTCCGCGTCGGCGCCGGGCTGGAACTGGTAGGTCAGCGGCAGCGCCAGGTCGCCCTGCGGCCAGGTCGACGGGAACGACGACTCGTCCACGCCGGCGTCGTCGGCCACCAGCAGCTCGCGGGTGAAGGACAGCAGGTCGGGCTCGCGGCGCCGGGCGCCCTTCCACCACTGGTCGAAGTGCCGGGCGGAGACGACGTCGTCCGGGATCCGCTCGTCGTAGAACGCGAACAGCGCGTCGTCGTCCACGACCAGGCCGCGGCGGCGGGAGCGGGCCTCCAGGTCCTCGGCCTCCTGCAGCAGCCGGCGGTTCTCGGCGAAGAACGCGTGGTGGGTGGTCCAGTCGCCCTCGACCAGCGCGTGCCGGATGAACAGCTCCCGGGCGTGCTCGGCGTCGACCTTGGCGAACAGCACGCGGCGGCCGGTGACGATCGGGACGCCGTACAGCGTGACCCGCTCGAGCGCGGTCGCCGCGCCCTGCTTCGACGACCACGACGGCTCGGAGTAGGACCGCTTCACCAGGTGGGCCGCGAGGTCCTCCGCCCACTCCGGCTGGATGCGCGCGGCGTCGCGGGCCCACAGGCGGGACGTCTCGACGAGCTCGCCGGCCATGATCCAGGCTGGCGGCTTCTTCGCGAGGCCGGAGCCGGGGAAGATCGCGAACCGCGCCCCGCGCGCGCCGAGGTACTCGTTCCGGGCGCGCCGGTCGGGGGCGCGGCCGCCGTCGCGGCCGCCCTTGCCGCGGGCGGGTGCCGCGCCGCCGGACAGGTCCGAGGCCTCCTGCATGCCGATCTGCGACAGCAGCCCCGCGAGCAGCGACACGTGCACCCGGTCGGCGTCCCACTCCAGCCGCAGGGCCCCGCGACCCTCGGTGGCGGGGTCGCGGTCCTCGGCGGACAGGTCGCGGTCCGTGCGGCGCGGCGGGTCCAGCGTGATGCCGAGCGGCTTGGCGATCTCCTTGAGCTGGGTGACGACGTCCTGCCACTCCCGCAGCCGCAGGTAGTTGAGGAACTCCGCGCGGCACAGCCGCCGGAACGCGGAGCCGGACAGGTCGCGCTGCGCGTCCCGCACGTACTGCCAGAGGTTCAGGTAGCTGAGGAAGTCCGACGTCGGGTCGGCGAACCGGGCGTGCAACTGGTCCGCCTGGGCGCGCTGCTCGACGGGCCGCTCGCGCGGGTCCTGGATGGACAGGGCCGCGGCCACGACCATCACCTCGCGGGCCACGCCGCGCCGGCCGCCCTCGACGATCATCCGGGCGAGCCGCGGGTCCATCGGCAGCTGCGCGAGCGCGCGGCCGGTGTCGGTGAGCCGGGTGCCGCCCGGGCCCGTCTCCAGGGCGCCGAGCTCGGTGAGCAGCTGGACGCCGTCGCGCACCGCCCGGGTGTCCGGCGGGTCGACGAACGGGAAGGACGCCACGTCGTCCGGGCCGGTCGCGACGCCGACCGAGATCATCTGCAGGATCACCGACGCCAG
>JAPSIJ010000397.1 GCA_031178805.1 Cellulomonas sp.
GGGTCCACCTGGGCGTTCGGGTTCACGGCCAGCGACGCGGCGGCCGCGGCCCGGCGGGCGGCGGTGATCGCCTGCTGCTGCTGGTCGATGCTGGTGGCCAGGTCGGTCAGCCGCTCCTGCATCGAGGCCACGTCGTCGTCGAACTGCGCCTGCAGCGCGGCGGCGTAGGCGGCGGCCACGGCGTTGGCGCGGTCCACCACGTCGTCGGCGTCCGGGCCGGTCTCGGTGATGACGACCACGCTGGGGTTCTCGGCCGCGTACTCGCCGGACGTGCGGCCCGCGAGCTCGCCCGCCAGGTCCGGGTCGCCGAGCTCGGTCGCGGCGGCCTCGGTCACCGCGTCGCCGGTGACCAGGCTCGGGTCGCTCTCCAGCCGGATGCCGGCCGCGGCCAGCGTCTCGGCGTCGACCAGCTGGACCGTCGTGGTGCTCGCGTACTCCGGCTCCTGGCGCGAGGCGTACAGGTACGCCCCGACCAGCGCGGCCAGGACGGACACCAGGACCAGCCACTTGCCGAACCACACGGTCCGGAACATGTCCTGCAGACTCATCGGGGACGCCTTTCGGTCGGGACGGGCTCGGGCCGGGTCGGGCTGCCGCCGGCGGCTCCACGCAGGACGTCGCGCTCCTCGTGCGCGATCGCGTGCAGCCGGGCGACGAACCGCTCCGCGGCGAAGTCGTCGGCGTGCGCGGTCAGCACCCGGGGGTCCCAGGGGCGGGCCAGCGCGCGGTCGGCGGCCTCGGCCACCAGGTCGGGGTCCGGGGCGTCGAAGAACTCCCCGGTGACGCCGTCGCGGACGGTGTCGAGGTACCCGCCGTCGCGCAGCACGACGGACGGACGGCCGAAGGCGGCGGCCTCCAGCGGGGACAGGCCGTAGTCCTCGTAGGACGCGGCGACCAGGGCGGCGCTGCTCCGGTAGAGCCAGCGCAGGCGGGCGTCGTCGACGCGGCCGACCAGGCGGACGCGCGGCAGGTCCCGCACCAGGTGCTCGAGCGCGGCGCGCTCCGGGCCGTCGCCGACCACGACCAGCCGGGCACCGGGGGTGCGCCGGACGGCCTCGATCACGACGTCCACGTTCTTGTAGGGCAGCAGCCGGGCGACGCAGAGCAGGAACCCGGGCTCGACGCCCTCGACCGGCGTCTCCTCCCCCGCGGGCAGCATGGCCGGCGGCGGCGGCAGGATCTCCGCCTCGATGCCGTACACCTCGCGGACCGCGCGGGCGGTGACCGTGGAGTTGGCCAGGTACCGGTCCGCGGTGCCGGCGGCCCGCCGGTCCCAGCGGCGCAGCCCGGGCGCGAGCAGGCCGAGCGCGCGCGCCGCGACCCAGCGCTGGGCGCCGCCGCGGCCGGAGCCGTGCCCCGGGCCGAGGTACCGGTCGGTCTGGTACAGCCAGCGCGCGGGGGCGTGGCAGTAGACGACCTTGCGGCCCGACACCGGGAAGCCGTGCGCCCAGCCGGTGGAGGACGCCAGCACGACGTCGGCCTCGATCGGGGTCGCGCGCACCGCCGGCGCCAGCAGCGGCAGCGCCAGCCGGTGGTTCCGGCGCAGCGCACCGACGCGGTCCAGCGGGCTGGTCCGCACGTCCAGCGGCCCGAACTCCGGGAAGGTGCCGGCCGGGTCGTAGAGCGTCGTGTAGAGGGGGGCGCCGGGGAACGCGTCGGCCATCACCAGGGCGACGCGCTCCGCGCCGCCGCGCTGCGTGGCGTAGTCGTGCGCCAGCGCGACCCCGTCAGCGACCGCCATGACCGCTCACGACGACGTGCACGGTGCGCCACAGGATCATCAGGTCGAACGCGATCGACCAGTTCTCCACGTACCGCAGGTCCAGCTTGACCGCCTCGTCCCACGCCAGGTCCGCCCGGCCGCTGATCTGCCACAGGCCGGTCAGGCCCGGCTTCACCAGCAGGCGGCGGCGCGCGGACTCCCGGTACTGCGCCACCTCGTACGGCAGCGGCGGGCGCGGGCCGACCAGGGCCATCTCGCCGCGCAGCACGTTGAGCAGCTGCGGCAGCTCGTCCAGCGAGTGCTTGCGCAGGATGTGCCCCACCCGGGTGATCCGCGGGTCGCGGTCCATCTTGAACAGCGGGCCGTCCGCCTGGTTCGCCGCGCGGAGCTCCGCGAGACGGGCCTCGGCGTCGACCACCATGCTGCGGAACTTCAGCATGGAGAACTCGCGGCCCTCCTTGCCCACCCGGGTCTGCCGGAACAGCACCGGGCCGGGGCTGCTGAGCTTCACCGCGACCGCGATGGCGAGCAGCACCGGGCTGAGCAGCAGCAGGGCGCCGGCGGCGAAGGTCTTGTCGAACACCTGCTTGGCCAGCAGCCGGGAGCGGCGGGACTCGGCGGCGTTCACGTGGATCAGCGACAGGCCGGCGGTGGGCTCGAGGGTGACGCGCGGGCCGAACACCTCGACGATGCCCGGGGCGACGACCAGCTCGGTCCGGGTGCGCTGCAGCGCCCAGGACAGCCGGCGCAGCGCCTGGCCGGACAGCTCCGAGCCGGTCACGATCACGACGTCGAACTCGCCGTCCACGGCCACCTGGACCACGTCCGACACCGAGCCGAGCACCGGCACCCCGAGCGGCGGCAGCGGCCCGTCGAACGACGGCACGCACACCCCGGCGATCTGGTACCCGTACTGCGGCAGCCCGCGCAGGTCGTCCACCACGTGCGTGATGGAGGACGCGTCGCCGACCACCAGCGTGCGGCGCATCGCCTCGCCCGCGGCCCGGCGGCGGTGCAGCGCCCGGCGGGCGAGGTGCCGGGCGGTGATCAGCACCAGCATCACGAACGGCAGCGCCAGGAAGACGATCGTCCGCGGCACGTCGACGTCCGCGCCCACCGCGTACACGGCCAGCGCCGCCGCCGTCAGCACGCCGCCGCGCAGCACCGCCTGGAACTCGACGTGCCCGTCGCCGATCACCTGCCGGTCGTAGCCGCGCTCCACCGCGACGAACGCGATGAACAGGCAGCCGATCATCA
>JAPSIJ010000040.1 GCA_031178805.1 Cellulomonas sp.
GTGGAGGGCGACCACCACGGCGTCGTCGGGCTCAGCCTGCCGCTGCTGCGGACCCTGCTCGCGGCCCGCGGGGTGCCGATCACCGCGCTCTGGACCCGGCTGCCGGACTGACCGCCGCCCGCCCGGAGACCCGCGCGGCCCGCGGCGTTGTCCGCTCCGGACAACCGCGCCGGCCCGCCGCCCGGCTCCGGGCCCGCGCGCGTTGCCGGAACCTCCAAGGGTCCGGGCGGGCGGTTTGGGCGGTTCCGCAGTCTTCGCGCGCCGCGCCCCCACCAGCGTGATCGCCGCCGGTCCCCCGCGTTACGGTGAGCCGTGCCCCGCATCTCAAAGGTCCTCGTCGCCAACCGCGGCGAGATCGCCGTCCGTGTCGCCCGCGCGTGCCGGGACGCCGGTCTCGCCTCCGTCGCCGTCTACGCGGACCCCGACCGGGAGGCGCTGCACGTGCGCGTCGCGGACGAGGCCTACGCCCTCGACGGCGCCCGCGCCGCCGAGACGTACCTGGACGTCGCCAAGCTGCTCGACGTGGCCCGCCGGTCCGGCGCGGACGCCGTGCACCCGGGCTACGGGTTCCTGTCGGAGAACGCCGAGTTCGCCCAGGCCGTCATCGACGCGGGCCTGACCTGGATCGGCCCGCCGCCCGCGGCGATCCGCGAGCTCGGCGACAAGGTCAGCGCGCGGCACATCGCCCAGCGCGCCGGCGCCCCGCTGGTCGCCGGCACCCCGGACCCGGTGTCCGGCGCGGCGGAGGTGCACGCGTTCGTCGCCGAGCACGGCCTGCCGGTCGCCATCAAGGCGGCGTTCGGCGGCGGCGGCCGCGGCCTGAAGGTCGCCCGCACGTCGGAGGAGATCGACGAGCTCTACGACTCCGCCGTGCGCGAGGCCACCGCGGCGTTCGGCCGCGGCGAGTGCTTCGTCGAGCGGTACCTGGACCGGCCGCGGCACGTGGAGACGCAGTGCCTCGCCGACGAGCACGGCACCGTGGTCGTGGTCTCCACCCGCGACTGCTCGCTGCAGCGCCGGCACCAGAAGCTGGTCGAGGAGGCCCCCGCGCCGTTCCTCACCGACGCCCAGCGCGCCCAGCTGGTCGACGCCTCCGTCGCCATCCTGAAGGAGGCCGGGTACGTCGGCGCCGGGACGTGCGAGTTCCTGGTGGCCGTGGACGGCACCATCTCGTTCCTCGAGGTCAACACCCGGCTGCAGGTCGAGCACCCGGTCTCCGAGGAGATCAGCGGCATCGACCTGGTCCGCGAGCAGCTGCGGATCGCCGACGGCGAGCCGCTCGGCTACACGCACGTCGAGACCCGCGGGCACTCGCTCGAGTTCCGGCTGAACGGCGAGGACCCGGCGGCCGGGTTCCTGCCCGCCCCGGGGAAGATCACCACGCTGCGGTTCCCCGCCGGCCCGGGCGTCCGCGTGGACTCCGGCGTCGTCGAGGGCGACACCGTGTCCGGGGCGTTCGACTCGATGATCGCCAAGCTGGTCGTCACCGGCGCCACCCGCACCCAGGCCGTCGAGCGCGCCCGCCGCGCGCTCGCCGAGCTGGAGATCGCGGGCATCCCGACCGTCGTGCCGTTCCACCGCGCGGTGCTGGAGTCGCCGGCGTTCGTGCCGGCCGACCCCGCCGAGCCGTTCACCGTGCACACCCGGTGGATCGAGACCGAGTTCGCCGACACGCTGCCCACGCTCACCGGCGCCCCCGCCCCGGCCGCCGCGGGCGGCGCGGAGGACGAGGAGCCGACCGAGCTCGAGCGCGTCGTGGTCGAGGTCGGCGGCAAGCGGCTCGAGGTCGTCCTGCCCGCCGCGCTCGCGCTGCGCGCCGGCCGGGGGCGCGCCGCCGCGGGCCCGCGCCGGGCGGCGCCGCGCCGGTCCGGGACCCGCGCGGTCGCGGCCTCCGGCACCACGCTGGCGTCCCCGATGCAGGGCACGATCGTCAAGGTCGCCGTCGGCGAGGGCGACCGCGTGGCCGAGGGCGACCTGGTCGTCGTGCTCGAGGCCATGAAGATGGAGCAGCCGCTGGTCGCGCACCGCGCCGGCACGGTCGCGTCCCTGACCGCCGGGGTCGGCGGCATGGTCGCGGCGGGCTCCGCCATCTGCGAGATCGTGGACTGACCCGCCGATGACCACCGGGCGCCCGCGCCACCCCGGGGACGGCTGGGTGGAGTGCCGCTGCGGCCGCCGCCACTGGGGCACCGCCGGCGCGGCCGGGCTGCTGCTGGTGCGCCCCGCCACGGCCACCGAGCCCGCCGCGGTGGTGCTGCAGCACCGCGCGCCGTGGAGCGACCAGGGCGGCACCTGGGGGCTGCCCGGCGGCGCCCGGCACACCGGGGAGCCCGCGCTGGACGGCGCCCTGCGCGAGTCCGCCGAGGAGGCCGGCATCGACCCCGCCCGGCTGCGGGTGGTCGGCGAGCACGTCCTGGACCACGGGGACTGGTCGTACACGACGGTGACGGCCGTGACCACCGGCCCCGTGGACGTCCGCCCGACCGACGACGAGAGCCTCGCCGTCGCGTGGGTCCCGCTCGACGAGGTCACCGACCGGCCGCTGCTCGTGGCCTTCGGCGAGGCGTGGCCGACCCTGCGCGCGGCGCTGCCGCCCGAGGTGGAGGCCGGGGCCGCCCCGGCCTGACCCCGCCGTGGGTTCGCCCCGGCGGGCCGCCCGGTCGTAGGTTGACCGGATGAGCGTCCCCGCGTCCGCGCGCCCCGCCACGCCGCCCGGCGGGAGCCCGCTCCCCCCGGACGCCGGCGTCGCCACCCGGGTGTCGCTGCTGGCGCTGGTCACCGTGCTCGTCGTGGACGTGGTCCGGGCCGCCGGCCCCGTGCTCGACCGGGCCTTCGCCGCCGGGACGCTCCCGGTGGCCGGCACGGCGCTCGGCACGTTCGCCGCCTCCGGCGTCGTCGCGGCGCTGGCCCTGCTCGCCACCGGGCGCCGCACGCCGGGCTCCGCGACCGGCCGCACCGTGCTCGTCGCCGTCGTCGCGCTCGGCGTCGGCCGGCTGGTCACCCAGGCGGTGCACGACGAGGCGCGGTTCGTGGCCGGGCTGGTCACCGCCGCGCTCGCCGTCGCCGCGCTGGTGCTGACCGCCACGCTGGTCGCCGGGCGCCCCGGCGGTGGCCGGCAGGGCGCGCTGGGCCTGGTGCTCGGCACCGGCCTGTCGGCGGCGCTGCAGCTGGCGCTCGGCACCTGGGACCCGCTGTGGCGCGGCGGGGTGGCCGGGACGGCGGTCGCGGTCGCCCTGGTGGTGCTGCCGGTGGTGCTCGCGCTCGTCGCGCGGGACGAGGTGCCCACCGGCCGCCCCCGCCGCACCTGGGTGCTCGGGCCCGCGCTGGCGCTCGTGCTGATGGTGCTGGCGAACCCGGCGTTCGCGGCGTCGCAGTCCGGGCTGCCGCTGCGGGTCGCCGGCACGGTGGTGGTGCTCGCGGCCGCGCTGACGGCGTGGGTGCTGCTGGTGCCGCGGGTGATGGTCCGGCCGGTGCGGTGGTCGGCCGCCGTGCTGCTCCCGGTGTCGGTCGCCGTGACCCTGCTGGCCTCCGGCGTCGTCGCGCTGGTCGCCCTGGTCGTCGCGCAGGCGGCCGTCGGCGTGGTGCTCGCCGTGGCGCTGAAGACCCGCCGGCCGGCGCCCCCGGGGCTGCCCCGCACGGCCCTGGCGACCGCCGGCGTGGGGCTCAGCCTGCTCGGCGTGCTGCTGGTGTACCTGCTCGCCTACGACGTGCCCCTCGGGGTCGACAACGCCTGGGTGGTCGTGGTCGCCGCCGCCCTGCTCGCCGCCGGCGGCCTGCGCTGGCGGACGCCCGGCACCGGCGACGCCCCCGGCGAGCCGGCGCCGCCGCTGCGGGCCAACGCGCTCCGGTTCCTGGTGCTGCCGTCCGTCGCGCTGCTCGCGCTGGCGTGGCTGGTGCCGGTGGTCGCCGCCCCGGCGCCCGCCGTCGACCGCGACCCCGACGCGTTCGTCGTCCTGGACTGGAACCTGCACTACGGCGTGGGCGCGGACACCACGGTCGACCTGGAGCAGATCGCGCGGACCATCGAGGCCGAGCAGCCCGACGTCGTCGCGCTGCAGGAGGTCGCGCGCGGCTGGGTGCTCGGCGGCGGCGTGGACATGGCGACCTGGCTCGCGGAGCGGCTCGGGATGCACGTCGCGTTCGCGCCGGCCGCCGACCACCAGTTCGGCAACGCCCTGCTGTCCCGCGCGCCGCTCACGGACGTCGAGGTGGTCCCGCTGCCGTACGGCGCCGGGCCGCAGCAGCGCTCGGCGCTCACCGCCCTGGCCGAGGGGCCCGGCGGCACGCCGGTGCGGGTGACCTCCGTGCACCTGCAGCACCGGGAGACCAACGTCCCCACCCGGCTCGACCAGCTCGCGGCCCTCGCCGAGGCGCTGCCCGCCGACGGCCCGTCGGTGCTCGCGGGCGACCTGAACGCCGGACCGGGCTCCCCGGAGCTCGCCACGCTGACCGACGCCGGGTGGACCAGCGCGCTGGACGCCGCGGGCGACCCGGGCGCGCTGACCCACCCGAGCGACGACCCGGCGACCCGGATCGACTGGGTGCTCGGGCAGGGCGTCACGTTCGACGACGCCCGGGTGCTGGGCGACCGGTCCTCCGACCACCTGCCGGTGGTGACCACGGTCCGGCTGGGCGGCTGAGCCCGCCCGCGCCCCCGGGCCCCCGGCTACTCGGTGAGGTGCAGGACCCGGGCGACCTCGGCGATCGAGCCGGACAGCGACGGGTACACCGTGAACGCGCTCGCCACGTCGTCGACCGTCAGGCTGTGCGACACCGCGAGCGTGATCGGGAAGATCAGCTCCGACGCCCGCGGCGCCACGACCACGCCGCCGAGCACCGTCCCGGCGGTGGAGTGCGCGAACAGCTTCACGAAGCCGTCCCGGACGCCGAGCATCTTGGCGCGCGGGTTCCGGGCCAGCGGCAGAGTGTGCGTGACGAAGTGCGCGCTCCGCTCGACCAGCGCCTCCTCGCTCAGCCCGACCGTGGCGATCTCCGGGGCGGTGAAGATGTTCGCCGCCACGCCCTTCGTCTTCAGCGGGGCCACCGCGTCGCCCAGGGCGTGCGACATCGCGATCCGGCCCTGCATCGCCGCGACCGACGCCAGCGGCAGCACGCCGGTGACGTCGCCGGCCGCGTACACGCCGCGGACCGAGGTCCGGGACACCCGGTCGACCTCGATGTGCCCTGACGGCGTCGTGCGCACGCCGGACTCCGCCAGGCCCAGGTCTGCCGTGCTGGGGACCGAGCCGACCGCCATCAGCACGTGCGAGCCGTGGATCTCCCGGCCGTCCGCCAGCGTGACGACGACGCCGTCGCCCTCCCGGCGCGCCGCCTGCGCCCGCGAGCGCCCGACGACCTCCATGCCGCGGGTGCGGAACACCTCCTCGAGCATCGTCGCCGCGTCGGCGTCCTCGCCCGGCAGCACCCGGTCCCGGCTGGAGACCAGCACCACCTCGGAGCCCAGCGAGACGTAGGCGCCCGCGAACTCCGCGCCGGTGACGCCGGAGCCCACGACGATCAGCCGCTCCGGCAGCTCGTCCAGGTGGTACAGCTGCGTCCAGGTGAGGATCCGCTCGCCGTCCGGCTGCGCGTCGGGCAGCGTGCGGGGCGTCGCGCCGGTGGCGAGCAGCACCACGTCGGCGGCCAGCGTGCGCTGCTCGCCGTCCTCGCCGGTGACCTGCACCTTCTCCGCACCGTCCAGCCGGCCCCGCCCGATGACGACCTCGACGCCCTCGCGCTCCAGGCGGGTGCGGATGTCGTGGCTCTGCGCCAGGGCGAGCTCGCGGACCCGCGTGTTCACGGCCGCCATGTCGATGCTGTGCCGGCGCCGGCGACCGGTGTCGTCCGCGGTGCGGTCGTCGGTCGGGCCCGCCGGGACGTCCAGGCGGATGCCCAGCTCCGGGGCGCGCTCGGCGATGGTCATCAACTCGGCGGTCGCGATCAGCGTCTTCGACGGCACCACGTCGGTCAGGACCGCGGAGCCGCCGAGACCCGCGCGCTCCACGACCGTCACGGCCGCACCGAGGCGGCGCGCGACCAGGGCCGCCTCGTAGCCGCCGGGACCGCCGCCGACCACGACGACGTGCGGCGCGGGCCGGTCCGGCAGCCCGCCCGTCGGGGACCCGGCGGGGGCGGGCGCCGCCGCGGACGTCGGCGAGGACTCCGGCGGCGCCGCGGCCGCGTCGGCGGCGTCGTCGGCGGCGGGCGCGGGCGGGGCGGTCGGCTGCGTCACGCGCCCATCTTCGCCCGACCCGCCGCGTGGGCGCGAACGCCCGCGCCGACCGCACCCCCGCGCTCACCCGTCCGCCCGCGCCCGCCCCCGCGCCCGCCCGCGCCCCCGCGCCCCGCCGCCACGTGCCGCCCGCCGAGATCGCACTCCCCGTCTGTGCGGGCGCGCGCCGTCCCAGGCGGAAAATGCGATCTCGGCGGAGGCGGTGCGCGGCGGCGGGGGGCGGGCGGCCGGTACGCTCGATCGTCGCGCCCTGCACGCCGTCCCCGGCGGTCCCGCGGGTGCGCGCACCGACCCGCCGCACCGTCCCCGGAGGAGCCCCGCATGGCCGACGACGCCCGCCTCGACGACCCGACCACCGACCCGCTGGCGGTCGCCGCCGACGCCGCCGCGTACCTCGCGGAGGCCACCGGGGTCGAGCAGCACGACGTCGCCCTGGTGCTCGGCTCCGGCTGGGGCGGCGCCGCCGACCTGCTGGGCGAGACGGTCGCCGAGATCGCGGCCGCCGACGTCCCCGGGTTCGCCGCGCCGGCCGTCGTCGGCCACGTCGGCACCATCCGGTCGATCCGGATCGCCGCGACCGGCAAGCACGCGCTCGTGCTCGGCTCGCGCACCCACCTGTACGAGGGCAAGGGCGTGCGCCGCGTCGTGCACGGCGTGCGCACCGCCGCCGCCGCGGGCTGCACCACGGTCGTCCTGACCAACGGCTGCGGCGGCCTCGACCCGTCGTGGGCGCCGGGCACGCCGGTGCTGATCAGCGACCACATCAACCTGACGACCGTGTCGCCCCTGGAGGGTGCGACGTTCGTCGACCTGACCGACCTGTACGCGTCCCGGCTGCGCGACGTCGCCCGCGAGGTCGACCCGACGCTCGACGAGGGCGTGTACGTGCAGTTCCGCGGCCCGCACTACGAGACGCCGGCCGAGGTGCGGATGGCCGGGGTGCTGGGCGGCAGCCTGGTCGGCATGTCCACCACGATCGAGGCCATCGCCGCGCGGCACGTCGGCATGGAGGTGCTCGGCATCTCGCTGGTCACGAACCTCGCCGCGGGCGTCGGTGCGGACGCGCTGTCCCACGAGGAGGTCCTCGAGGCCGGCCGCGCCGCCGGCCCGCGCATCAGCCGGCTGCTCGCCGACATCGTCGGGCGCATCTGAGCCAGCAGTCCCCCGCGGCCGGGCACCGGCCGCCGCAGCCGCACGAGAGGTCGGGGCCGTCGTGGCCCCGGAGGGAGTACCAGCCCATGACCACCGAGCCCCGGACGCAGGACGCCTGGTCGGCGCTCGCCGAGCAGGTCCGCACCTGGATCGCCGACGACCCCGACCCCCGCACGGCCGCGGAGCTGTCCGCCCTGCTCGAGCAGGCGGAGGCCGGCCCCGCGGAGGCCGACGAGTCCGCCGACCTGCAGACGCAGTACGACGCCGCCCAGGTGCGCGACGCGCGCGCCGACCTGGCGGATCGGTTCCAGGGCCTGCTGCAGTTCGGCACGGCCGGCCTGCGCGGCGCGATCGGCGGCGGCCCGCACCGGATGAACCGGGCGGTCGTCATCCGCGCCGCGTCCGGCCTCGGGGCGTACCTGCTCGGCGAGCTCGAGGGCGTCTCCCCCGCCCCGAAGGTGGTCGTCGGGCACGACGCCCGGCACGGGTCGGCCGACTTCGCCCGGGACACCGCGGCGGTGCTCACCGCGGTCGGCATCGACGTCGTGATGCTGCCGCCGCAGCTGCCCACCCCGGTGCTCGCGTTCGCGGTGCGGCACCTGGACGCCGACGCGGGCGTCATGGTCACCGCCAGCCACAACCCGCCGCAGGACAACGGCTACAAGGTGTACCTCGGCGGCCGGGTGGTCACCGACTCGGGCCAGGGCGCGCAGATCGTGCCGCCGATGGACGGCGCCATCGCCGCGGAGATCGCCCGGGTGCCGTCCGTGGCGGCCGTGCCGCGCGCGGCGGGGGGCTGGACCACCGCCGGCCCGGAGGTCGAGGACGCGTACGTCACGCAGGTGCTCGCGCTGGCCGACCGGTCGGAGGAGGCGCGCGCCGCGCACGCCGACCTGCGGATCGTGCTGACCCCCATGCACGGCGTCGGCGGCGCGACCGCCCGCCGGGTGCTCGCGGAGGCCGGCTTCACCGACGTGCACGTCGTCGCCCTGCAGGCCGAGCCCGACCCCGACTTCCCGACCGTGGCGTTCCCCAACCCCGAGGAGCCCGGGGCGATCGACCTCGCCCTGGCGCTGGCCGCCGAGGTGCAGGCCGACCTGGTCATCGCCCTGGACCCCGACGCCGACCGGTGCGCCGCGGCCGTCGTCGACGAGCGCGTCCGCCTGGCCACCGGCGCGGGCGCCGCGGCCGCCGACGGCTGGCGGATGCTGCACGGCGACGAGACCGGCGCCCTGCTGGGCAGCGTCGTCGCCGAGCGGGTCGGCAGCCCGGGCGCGACGGCGTCGGACGGCTCCCCCGTGCTGGCGAACTCCATCGTGTCGTCCCGGCTGCTCAGCCGGATCGCCGCCGCCGCCGGCCTCCGGCACGCGCAGACCCTCACCGGCTTCAAGTGGATCTCCCGCGTGGACGGCCTGGTGTTCGGCTACGAGGAGGCGCTCGGCTACTGCGTCGACCCGGCGTCCGTCCGCGACAAGGACGGCATCTCCGCCGCGCTGACCCTCGCGGGCCTCGCCGCCCGGCTCAAGGCCGCCGGCCGCACCGCGGTCGACGTGCTGGACGAGCTCGCCCGCCGGCACGGCCTGCACCTGACCGACCAGCTGTCGGCCCGGTTCACCGACCTGTCGCAGATCCCGGAGACCATGCAGCGGCTGCGCGAGCACCCGCCGGTGCTGCTCGCGGGGTCGCCCGTCATGCAGGTCGTCGACCTCGCCGCGGGCAGCGACGCCGACCGGGACGGCCTGCCGCCGACCGACGGCATCCGCCTGCTCACCCAGGACGACACCCGCGTCATCGTGCGCCCCTCCGGCACCGAGCCGAAGGTGAAGTGCTACCTGGAGGTCGTCGTGCCGGTCGAGGAGCACGCCTCCGCCGAGACCGTCGGCGAGGCCCGGCGGGCGGCGCGCGAGCGGCTGAACGCGGTCCGGGCGGACGTCGCGGCGGCGCTGGGGCTCTGACCCGCACCGACGGCCCGTCCCCCCGCGCGGGGGGACGGGCCGTCGTCGTCGGTGGCGCCGGGCTCAGTACCCGCCGTCGGCCTCGAAGCCGCCGAGCACCGCGGCGGTGCCGGACAGGCCCAGGCGGGTCGCGCCGGCCTCGATCATCGCCAGCGCGTCGGCGGTCGTGCGGATGCCGCCGGACGCCTTGATGCCCAGGCGGCCGCCGACGGTGGCGGCCATGACCTCGACGGCGTGCACGGTGGCGCCGCCGGCGGGGTGGAAGCCGGTCGAGGTCTTCACGAAGTCGGCGCCCGCGGCCTCGGCGGCCCGGCAGACCTCGACGATCTCGTGGTCCGACAGCGCGGCCGACTCGATGATCACCTTGAGCACGGTCGGCGCGGGGGCGGCGGCGCGCACGGCGGCGATGTCGGCCTGCACGTCCGCGAACCGGCCCTCCTTGGCGGCGCCCACGTCGATCACCATGTCGACCTCGTCGGCGCCGTCGGCGACGGAGCGCGCGGCCTCGGCGGCCTTGACGTCGCTGTGGTGCTTGCCGGACGGGAAGCCGCAGACGGTGGCGACCTGCAGGCCCTGCGCGTCCAGGGGCAGGAACGACGGGGAGACGCACACGGAGTAGACGCCGAGCCCGGCGCCCTCGGCGACCAGCGCCTCGACGTCGGCGCGGGTCGCCTCCGGCTTGAGCAGCGTGTGGTCGACGAACTTCGCGAGCGCGGCGGCGTCCAGGGACTCGGTCATGATGCGCGGTGCCTTCCTGTTCCGGTCGGGGCGTGGCCGGGGAGGATCACCCGGTCGATCAGGTCCTGCCGCTCGTCCTCGTGGCAGAACGCGTGGCGGGCGGCGGTCACGGTGACCGTCCGCACGTCGTCCAGCGTCCAGCCGGCCTCGGTGACGAGCGCGTGCAGCTCCCGGCTGAGGCTGGTGCCGGACTGCAGGCGATTGTCGGTGTTCACGGTCACGGCGAACCCGAGCCGCAGGAGCGTGGTCGCGGGGTGCTTGGCCACGGAGACGGCACCGCCGGTCTGCACGTTCGACGTCGGGCACACCTCCAGCGCGATCCGCCGGTCCCGCACCCAGTGCGCCAGCCGGCCCAGGCGGTAGCTGCTCTCCCCCGCCGGGTCGTGCTGCGGGGCGAGGTCGTCCAGGAGCCGGATGCCGTGCCCGATCCGCAGCGCGCCGACGTCCACGGCGTCGTCCAGCGAGTCGGTGCCGGCGGCCTCGCCGGCGTGCACGGTGACGGGCAGCCGGGCGGCCCGCAGGCGGGCGAACGCGGCGCTCATCGCGCTGGCCGGGTAGCCGGCCTCGGGCCCGGCCACGTCGAAGCCGACGACGCCGCGGTCCCGGTTCGCCAGCGCCAGCTCGGCGACCTCGTCGGCGCGGTCCGACTGCCGCATGGCGCACAGCAGCAGGCCGGCGCGGATCGCCCGGCCCTGCTCGGCCGCCAGGGCGACGCCCTCGGCCAGACCCTCCAGCACGGCGTCGACCGCCTGCTGCAGCGTCAGGTCGCGCTGCTGGTGCAGCTCGGGGGCGAACCGCAGCTCGGCGTGCACGACGCCGTCCGCGGCCAGGTCCTCGACGGCCTCGCGGGCGACCCGGCGCAGGGCCTTGGGCCGCTGCATGACGGCCAGGGTGTGCGTGAAGGTGTCGAGGTAGGCCTCGAGGCTGCCGGCGGCGGCCCGCTCGCGGAACCAGGCCCCCAGGGCCTCCGGGTCGGTGGTGGGCAGCTCGTGCCCCGCGCGCTCGGCCAGCTCCACCACGGTGCGCGGGCGCAGCCCGCCGTCGAGGTGGTCGTGCAGCAGGACCTTCGGCAGCGCGACGATCTGCTCGAGGGTCACGGTCATGCGCCCCACGGTACTGGCCGGGCGCGCCGATCCCCGCATCGCGGGGCGGGCGCCCGGCCGGCCCGTGGTCAGGCGGGGTACTCGTCCGTCTCGTCGTCCGGCACCGGCACGGCCTGCTCGGCCACGTCGGCGGGGTTCGCCTCGCCGCTGAGGTCGGGGCGCGGCTCGTCGGGCTCGTAGGCGCCGTCGCGTGCGTCCCGGTCGTCGTCGGGCGTGACCTCGGGCAGGTCGGTCAGGGCCGGCTCGACGAGGCCCGCGTCCTGCCAGCTCTGGTCTCCGGGCACCGTGCTCATGTCCACACTCCTCCAGGTCGGCAGCAGGGTCGCTCCCATCGTGTCCCGATCGCGCGCGCCCCGCCAGGCGCACCCGGGCGCCACCGGGGCGCCGCGCCTCAGCGGGCGGGGACGGGCAGCAGCGCCCAGGCCACGTGGGTCCAGTGCCCCAGCGCGGGCACCGGGCCGCGGGGGTCCAGCACCGCGGCGCGCGGCAGCGGCAGCACGGCGCCCGCGCCGGGCTCGTAGACCGCGTAGCCGTCGTCGGTCCGGCCGACCGCGAGCACCACGTGCCGGGGCACCGCCGCCGCGAGGCCGCCGGACAGGTCGCCGCCGGAGTACAGCGGCACCGGCACGCCCCGGTCGAGGGCGTCGTCCACCCGGGCCAGCAGGTCGCGGACCTCGTCGGCCCGGGTGTCGTCGACCGGGACCGCGCGGTACGTCACCCCGGGGAACCGGGCGACCCGCGCGGCGCCCCACGGCGGCGTGCCGAGCGCCCGGGGCCACGGCAGCAGCCCCGCGACCGCCCGGGCCGTGCTGCGCCGGTGCAGGGCGGCCTGCAGCAGCCCCCAGCGGGCCGCCGCCGCCTCCGCGGGGCGCGCGTCGGCGTGCGCCAGCCGGTCGTCGGGGCTGCGGAACCAGGCCGGCGCCCCCGGGTCGGCGGGGTCGGGCGGCTCGGGCAGGTGCAGCCCGGCGAGCTCCGGCGGCACGACGCCGTCGGGCAGCCGCCCGGTGACCAGCCAGGCCGCCAGCACGGGGTCGCCCGCGGCGGCGAGCACGCCGAGCACCGCCGCGCCGCAGGTGGTGCCGTCGACCTGGCGCGCGGCGGCGGTCCCCCACCGCAGCGGGCGCCC
>JAPSIJ010000398.1 GCA_031178805.1 Cellulomonas sp.
CCAGTACGCGGAGACGGCCTCGACGATCGCGTCCAGGTCGGGGCCGCACGGGATGGTCTCGGCGACGTCGTCCGGGCGGACGAACTGGCTGGCGGCGTCGAACGCCTCGGTGGTCGGCAGGTCGGCGTTCACCTTCCAGCCGCCGGCGAACCAGCGGAACTGCTCGTGCGCGCGCTGCTTCGCGGTCTCGGGGTCCGGGTCCCAGGAGATCGGGATCTGGCCGATCTTGCGGGACGGCGCCGGGGTGCCGCCGCCGACCTCGGCCGCGGCCTGGGCGCGGGCCTCGTCCCACCCCGACAGCAGGTCGGCCTCGGGCTCCGTGGTGATCAGGTGGTCGGCCAGCGGGGCGAACCGCGAGATGGACTGCGCGCCGGACACGGCGACGCCGATCTCGACCGGGCGCTCGGGCAGGTCCCAGAGCTTCGCGGAGTCGGTGCGGAAGTGGACGCCGTCGAAGGTCAGCCGCTCGCCGTCCAGCAGGGCGGTGATGATCTCGAGCGCCTCCTCGAGCATGTCGTGCCGCTCGCCGACGGCGGGCCAGCGCTCGCCGACCACGTGCTCGTTCAGGTTCTCCCCGGCGCCGAGGCCCAGGGTGAACCGGCCGTCGGAGAGCACGCCGAGGGTCGCGGCCTTCTGCGCCACGACCGCCGGGTGGTACCGGACGGTCGGGCAGGTCACGTACGTCATGAGGTCCACGCGCGAGGTGGCGTGCGCGACCGCGCCGAGCAGCGACCACGCGTACGACGCGTGCCCCTGCTCGTCGAGCCACGGGAAGTAGTGGTCGCTCGACACCTCGAAGTCGAAGCCGATCTTCTCGGCGTCGACGGCGTACCCCACGAGCTGCTTGGGCCCGGACTGCTCGGTCATGAGGGTGTACCCGAATCGCGTCATGCCCCTATGCCAGCACCGGACCCGGCACCCGGCATCCCGGGGGACCGCCGGGGCCGGGCCCGGTGCGCGGCGGCTCAGGCCAGGGCGGCGCGGAGCGCGTCCACGAGCGGCGTCGTCGGCCGGCCGATCAGCCGGGACAGGTCGTCGTCGCCACCGGCGAGCAGGCCGTCGCGGGTGTTCTCCTCCAGGGCGACCACGAAGCCGGCGGTGCCCTCGTCCAGGCCGGCGGCCAGCAGGTCGGCGCGGCGCTGCTCCGACGTCACGGGGCGGTACACGACCGGGCGGCCCAGCACCTCCGAGGCGGCGGCGGCCAGGTCGTCGAAGGTCCACGCGACGTCGCCGGCGAGCTCGTAGACGGCGCCGTCGTGCCCGTCGGTCCGCAGCACCACGGCGGCGGCCGCGGCGAAGTCGTCCCGCGGCGCGCTGGCCACCCGGCCGTCGCCGACCGCGGCGACGATCTCGCCCGTCGCGCGCGCCTGCTCCAGGTCGCCGAGGTAGTTCTCGGTGTACCAGCCGTTGCGCAGCACGGTGGTGGTGAGGCCGGACGCGCGCAGCGCCTCCTCGGTGGCCCTGTGCTCCGGGGCGAGCACGAGCGGGCTGGTGTCCGCGTGCGGCGCCGAGGTGTAGACGAGGCGGCCCACGCCCGCGGTCTTCGCCGCGTCGATCACGGCCTGGTGCTGCGCGACGCGCTGCCCGACCTCGCTGCCGGAGACCAGCAGCACGACGTCGGCGCCGTCCAGGGCGGCGGCCAGCGTCCCGGGGCGCGCGTAGTCGACGGCGGCGACCCGGACGCCGCGCTCGGCGAGGTCGGCCAGGCGCTCCGTGCGGCGGCCCGCGGCGACGACCTCCGCGGCGGGGACGCCGTCGGCGAGCAGGTGCTCGACGACGAGGCGGCCGAGGTGGCCGGTGGCACCGGTGACGACGATCGACATGGGGGTTCCTCTCGGTGGGACGGGCCGGACCCGCGTCCGGCACCCGGGGCAACCGCCGAGGGCCGCGCACCCTTCCGGATCGCCGGTACCCACTTTCGCGTAAGGTACTGGCATGACGGTAAGCATCGAGGCCACGCGCCCGTCCGTGCTCGACGGGCTGCTCACGGAGGGCGTGCTCTCCTCGGCGTGCCCCAGCCGCGTGGTGCTCGACCACGTGACCAGCAAGTGGGGCGTGCTGGTGCTCGTGGCGCTGTCCGACCGCACGCTGCGCTGGGGCGAGCTGCGCCGGCTGGTCGAGGGCATCAGCGAGAAGATGCTGGCGTCGACGCTGCGCACCCTGGAGGCCGACGGCCTGGTGCTGCGGGAGGCCACGCCGTCCATCCCGCCGCGGGTCGACTACTCGCTGACGCCGCTCGGCCACGACCTCGCCGCGCACCTGCTGCCGCTGATGGCGTGGGTCGTGCAGCACGCGGAGGACATGGTCGCCCGCCCCTGACGGCGGCACGCACAGGCGGGGCGCCTACGATGGGCCGCTCGTCAGCCGCCCCCGACCGAAGGACGAGCCCGTGCGCCGTACGGCCGCCGCCACCCTCCTCGCCGCCTCCCTGCTGCTGCTGTCCGCGTGCGGCAGCGACGGCGACGCCGACGCCGGCCCCTCGGCGTCCGCATCGCCGACCGCCGCCGCGACCGCGAGCGCCGAGGACGTCGCCGCGCTCGAGGCCGTCACGCTCGCCGGCGAGCCCGGCGCCGAGCCGACGTTCGACTTCGAGCAGCCCTTCACCGTGTCCGCCCCGGTCGCGCGCGTCGCGAGCCCCGGCGAAGGCGCCACGGTCGAGGAGGGCAACCTCGTCACCCTGCACCTCACCGCCGTGGACGGCGCCGACGGCACCAGCCTCGGCACCACCTACGGCGCCGAGCCGCAGCAGTACACCGCGCAGAGCGGCGCGCTGCCGGACGTGTTCCTCGACGTCCTGATGGGCCAGCAGGTCGGCGCGCGCATCCTGTACGCCGAGCAGCAGGAGGGGCAGACGCTGCTCTACGCCTTCGAGGTGATGTCGGCCGAGGCCGTGCCGACCCGCGCCGAGGGCACCGCGGTCACCGAGCTGCCCGAGGGCCTGCCGACCGTGACGCTCGCCGAGGACGGCC
>JAPSIJ010000399.1 GCA_031178805.1 Cellulomonas sp.
CACGAAGTCCCGGAAGAAGATCTGGGCCGCCTGCGGGGCCGGCGCCCTGGCGTTCGCCCTCGTCGGCGGTGGCGCCCTGACGACGCTGTCCACCGCGATCCAGGGCAACGAGTTCCGGGCCGCCGTCCCCACGGAGGAGCAGCCCGCGGGCGCGCTGCTGCGGCTCGACGGCGACCCGCTGAGCTACACGTTCGACTCGTCGACGTACAACGACCAGGTCCAGACCGTCTGGACGCTGTCCAACGTCGGCCAGACCGACGCCCCGTTCGACGGCCAGCTCGAGGTCGTCGGCGAGGTGTCCGAGGCCCTCGCCCAGGCGCTGCACCTGGAGTACGGGGTCGTGGACGACGACGGCACGGTTCGCGCGTGGCGGTCCGCGGGCACGCTCGCCGAGTCGCGGAGCTTCGCGGAGACCCTCTCCCTCGGGGAGGCGACGATCGCGGGCGGCACGGAGGTCCCGGTCGCCGTGCGGGTGCTGCTGCCGGACCCGACCGGCCTGCAGGACGAGGGCGAGGTCGGCGAGCTGCTGGAGGTCGTCGCCGACTTCACCGTCAGCTACCTCGACCCGCTGGACCGCGCGGGCGCGTGACCGGTCCGGGACGCGGCGGGCCGGTGCGGAGAGGGACGCCGGCCCGCCGCGCCCGGCACCGCGCACCCGCCCGGCGCCGCCCGCCCGCTCCCGAGGAGGCCGCCGTGACCGTGCTGCGCGTGTCCGTCCGCCTGGTCGCGGCGGTGCTGCTGGTCGTGCTCGCGGCGCCCGCGGCGTGGGCGCTGGCGACCGGTGACTTCTTCATGACGGTCACCGGCCGCTCGATGGCGCCGACGTACGAGGTCGGCGACGTGCTGGTGGTGCGGCAGCCCGCCGGTGACGAGCTCCGCACCGCCGGCACCGTCGTGGTGGTGGCGTTCGACGTCGCCGCCGAGGCGCCGGCCCGGTACGTGCACCGGGTGGTGGAGCCGACGGCGGACGGCGCGTGGCTGCAGGGCGACAACAACGCCGACCGCGACCCACGGCCGGTCCGGCAGGAGGCGGTGCTCGGCACCCCCCGGCTCGCGCTGCACGGCCGGGTCGCGACGGCCTTCGCCGCGACCCAGACCGTGGCGGGCCGGGTGGTGCTGGCGGGGCTCGCCGCGCTGCTGCTCGTCGTGCCCGTGGGACCGCGGCGCACGGGCCGGGGGGAGCGCCGCGACGTCCACGAGGACCGGACGCCGGTGCCACGACCATGACTGCTGGAGGAGGACCCGCATGACCACCGCGACCCCGCGCGTGCGACGGCCGCTGGCCGTGCTCGTCGCGCTGCTGGTCCTGGGCCCGCTCGCGCTGCTGGAGCCGGCCGCGGACGCCGCCGCCGCTCCCGCGCCCGTGCCGTCCGCCGAGCCGGCGGACCCGCCGCCGGACGAGGGCCCGGGGGAGGACCCGGGGAGCACGCCCGCGGCGCCCGAGGACCCACCGGCGTCCGAGGACGCCCCGGCGCCCGCACCCGAGGTCCCGGCGGCCGACGGCCCCGACGGCCCGCGGCAGGAGGCGCCGGCCGTGGCGACGGCGGAGCCGCTGGTCCGGCTGGCCGTGGACTCCCCCGCGTTCGGCGGCCGGGACGCCAGCCCCGGCGACGGGGTGTGCGCGACGGCGGAGGGGGCCTGCACGCTGCGGGCCGCGCTGGAGGAGTCCAACGCGCTCAACCGCGGCCCGGGCGAGGTCCTGATCACGGTGGCCGACGGCCTGGTGGGCAACATCGAGCCGGACGGCAGCAACACCCAGGCGGCCTCCAACCGGTCGAGCTGGATGCTCCCGACCGCGACGAACGTCGCCGCCGCCGGCCGGGTGTCGACCTTCGACGTCGGCGGGGCGTTCTACCACGTGACCGCGCCGGTCACGATCGACCTGGACGACCGGCTGTCGGTCAACGACGGCACCTACGACACCTCCCAGGGCGCGGCGTTCTTCGTCAACGCGGCCGACGTGACGTTCCGGAACGTGTCGCAGATCTTCGGGTCGGGCTCGTCCTTCGTCATGGGGCCGCTCGCGAAGAACGTGCTGATCCAGGGCGGCGAGACCCGGACCCGGGCCTCGAACGCGCCCGACCGGTTCCTGGTGTTCCGCAGCGGCTCGCAGGACATCACGCTGCGCGACTACGCGGTGTCCGGGTTCCGGCACCACGCCACGGGCAGCACCGTGAACTCCTCGCGCTCCGGCTTGCTGTGGTTCGACTCGGCGGCCAACACCACGTTCGCGCGCTACACGGTCGACAACGTGCTGTTCGACTACCCCGTTTCGGGCGGTTGCACCGCGACGGACGGCACCGGCTGCGCGACGTCGCTGATCGACTTCCGCACCCGGAACGCGAGCAGCAACATCCGGGTGCAGAACTTCACGTTCACCAACTCCGTGGTGCAGAACATGCCCTCGGCGAGAGGGTTGTTCGCCTTCCCGTTCAGCGACGGGGAGACGCCCGGGTCGAATGACGGCATCACCAGCTACGCGGTGCAGCTGACCGACCTGCGGATCACCGACAACCAGTTCCTGCACAACCGGCGGTTCAACTCGCCGAACCGCGACCCCAAGAAGTACGGCGCGTTCATCGTCCTGCCGGTCACCCCGATGCAGGGCACCAACCTCATCGCCCGGAACCTGTTCGTCCGGGCGGATCCCGGCCTCGCCGCCGGGGACGTCGACGGGCTGAACCCGTACGCGATCTACCACCGCGGCAACCGCACGGCGGCGAACAACACCCACCAGGCGAACGCGGCGATCGTGGACAACCACTTCGAGGGGTACATGGGCATCTCGCCGGTGCGGCTCTACCACTCGGGCCAGCTCACGGTGGCCCGCAACACCTTCGGGTCGCTGAACTCGAGCAACCCCCGCGGGGCGACGAACGCCGTGGCCGAGGAGACGGCGGCCACGCTCGGCATGGTGATCAACGCGCACAACCGGTCCAACCGGGAGATCCGCACCTGGTACCCGAC
>JAPSIJ010000041.1 GCA_031178805.1 Cellulomonas sp.
CGCACGCCACGCAGGTCGCCGCGGCGGGCAGCGCGCGCAGCCGGTCCGCCGGGATCGGCCGCCGGCAGCGGGTGCAGGTCCCGTAGGTGCCCTCCGCCAGCCGGTGCAGCGCGGCGTCCACCTCGGCGACCCGCTCGCGCATGTCGTGGGTGAGCGCGTCGAGGAGCCGCCGCTCGTACGCGATGGTCGAGCCCTCCGGGTCGTGCTCGTCGTCGGTCACCGACTCGCGGGCCGCCGACACGACCGCCTCCCGCTCGGCCCCGGTCCCGGCCAGGCGCGCGAGGGCCTCGCGCCGGCGCTCGTGCAGCGCCGCCGCGACCTCCGCCGGGTCCAGGTCCTCCACCACCCGGCCAGTATCCGCCCGTCACGTGCCGGTGACACGGCGGGGTTAGCCTGCGCGCGTGCCCCAGATCGCCGCCCACGCCCGCGCCGTCCCGGCCTCCGGCATCCGCCGGGTCACCGAGCTCGCGTGGTCGCTGCCCGGGGCCGTCGTGCTGAGCGTCGGCGAGCCGGACCTCCCGACCGCGCCGCACGTGCTCGCCGCCGCCCGCGACGCGCTCGACCGGGACGACACCGGCTACACGCCCAACGGCGGCATCGCCCCGCTCCGGGACGCCGTGGCGGCGTGGCTGGACGCCGGGCACGCGCCGCCGGTCCGCCGGGACAACGTGTGGGTGACGGCGGGCGGCGCGCAGGCGCTGCACCTGGGGCTCAGCCTGACGGTCGGCGCCGGCGACGGGGTGCTGGTGCCCGACCCGGGGTACCCGCCGTTCACGATGGCGACCCACCTGCTGCAGGCCGAGGCCCAGCCGTACCCGCTGCGGGCCGAGGACGGGTTCCTGCCCGACCCGGCCGCCGTGGCCGCCGCGATCACCGACCGCACCCGGGTGCTGCTGCTCAACTCGCCGTCCAACCCGCTCGGCACCACCCTGCCCGCCGAGCTGGTCGCCGAGCTGGTCGACCTCGCGCGCCGGCACGACTTGTGGGTGCTGTCCGACGAGTGCTACGCCGCCTTCACCGGCGGGGAGCCGCACGTGCCCGCCGCCCGGTTCGACACCGACGGCCGGGTGCTCACCCTGCACACCTTCTCCAAGACGTACGCGATGACCGGCTTCCGGGTCGGCGTGCTGGTGGTGCCGGACACGATGGCCCCGCTGATGCCGACGCTGCAGGAGTCGGTGATCTCGTGCGTGAACACGCCCGCGCAGTACGCCGCGCTGGCGGCGCTCACCGGGCCGCAGGACGCCGTCGACCACGCCCGCGCGACGTACCGGGCGCACCGCGACCTCGCCACCGCCCTGCTCGACGAGCGCGGCATCCCGTGGCTGCCGGCCACCGGCGGGATCTACCTGTGGGCGGACCTGTCGCACGCGACCGGCGGGGACGTCGCCGCCTGGGCCGAGGAGCTCGTGCGGACGCGGGGCGTCGCGGTCGCGCCCGGCTCGGCCTTCGGCCCGGGCGGCGAGGGGTGGGTGCGGATCTCGCTGACCGCGAGCGCCGACGACCTGCGCACCGGCCTGTCCCGCCTGCCCGCGCGGACCGGCGGCGCCTGAGGACCCGCCGGGGGCCGGCGCCCGCCGGCAGCGGCTCAGTGCTCCGCGAGCGCCGTCTCGAACGCCGCGAGCACCGGCGCGGAGAACAGCACGAACCGCACCAGGTCGACCGCGTCGGGGTGCGCCGCGGCCCAGCCGCGCACCGCGGTGGCCGCCGCCTCGGCCACCGCCGGAGCCGGCCAGCCGTAGACGCCGGCGCTCACGGCGGGGAACGCGACCGTCCGCGCGCCGAGCTCCGCCGCGACGTCCAGCGACCGGGTGACGCAGGACCGCAGCAGCGCGGGGTCCGTCTGCCCGGCGCGGGCGTCCGGCCCGACGGTGTGGATCACCCAGCGGGCGGGCAGCCGTCCCGCCGGGGTGGCCACGGCGTCGCCGACGGGCAGCCCGTCCGGCAGCGTGGTCCGGCGCAGCTCCCGGCACGCGGCCAGCAGCTCCGGGCCGGCGGCGGCGTGCAGGGCGCCGTCGACGCCCCCGCCGCCGAGCAGCGTGGAGTTGGCGGCGTTCACGACGGCGTCGACGTCCTGCGTGGTGAGGTCCCCGGGGACCGCCTCGATGCGCACGCCCCCATCGTCGCGCGCCCGCCCGGTCCCCGCTCTACGGTGAGCAGCGAGCCGGCCCCGCCGGCGGGCCGCCGACCTGGAGGACAGACGTGACCGAGCCGATCCCCACCGAGCCCACCCCCACCGGCCCCGACGGCAGCGAGGCCGTCCCCGTCGGGCACGACGGCCGCGCGGACGTCCCGCTGCTGGAGGACGACGAGACCGTCCCGCCGCGGCCCGAGGAGGACGTGGCCGACGTCGCTCGCGCCGTCCCGGACCCCGCCGGCCACGGCACCCCCGACGCGCGCCTGCACCCCTGACCCTCCCCTGACCCACCGCCGAGGTCGAGCGGTCGTCCGCCTCGCAGGGGCGCGATCCCTCGACCTCGGGACGACCCCTCGACCTCGGCGTGCCGACGTGCCGTGCCGCACGTCGCGGCGGCGACCGGCGGACGCGTGCGGCATGCTGGCGGCGTGCAGATCCGGCGGGTGCAGGAAGACGACTGGCAGGCGGTCCGCGACGTCCGGATCCGGGCGCTGCGCGAGGACCCGGACCACTTCGGCTCCTCGCTGGCCCGGGAGGAGATGTTCGCGGAGACGCACTGGCGGATGCGGCTGCGCACCTCCGCGACCTGGGTGGTCGACGACGACGGCACCCCGCGCGGCCTGGTCGCGATGATCCAGGAGCCCGGGTCGCCGACGTCCGACCGGCACGTCGTCCAGCTCTGGGTGGCGCCGGAGGCCCGGCGGCGCGGGCTGGCGTGGGCGCTGCTGGACACCGTCCGGGAGGCCGCGCTGGCCGAGGGCGCGGACACCCTCTCGCTGTGGGTCACCGACGACAACCACGCGGCCGGCGACCTCTACGTGCGCGCGGGCTTCGTCCGCACGTCCGAGCGGCACCCGCTGCCCCGCGACCCGCGGCGCGTCGAGGAGCGGCTGGTGCTCCGGCTGCGCTGAGCGGTTCCCGGTCGGGTCGCGCCCCGTCAGGCCGGCTCGGGCACGGACTCCAGCAGGATCGTCACGGGCCCGTCGTTCACCAGCTCGACGGCCATGTCGGCGCCGAACACGCCCGTGGCGACCGTCAGGCCCCGGGCGCGCAGCGCCGCCACCACCGCGTCGACCAGCGGCTCGGCCACCGGACCGGGCGCGGCCGCGTTCCAGGTGGGGCGCCGGCCCTTGCGCGCGTCGCCGTAGAGCGTGAACTGGCTGACGACCAGCACGGGCGCGCCCGCCTCGACCGCCGACCGCTCGTCGCGCAGGATCCGCAGCTCGGCGACCTTGCGGGCGATGTGCTCCACCTGCGCCGGGCCGTCGCCGGGCGTCACACCGACCAGCACGACCAGCCCGGGCCCCTCGAACGCCCCGACGACCGCGCCGTCGACCGTCACCGAGGCGCGGGTCGCGCGCTGGACGACCGCCCTCACGACGCGGTGGCGCCGGCGGGGGCGCCGGTCCCCGGGTCGTCCCCGGCGCCGGCGTCCGGACCGAAGGCGGGCACGACCGCGCCGACCGGCTCGCCGTGGCCCAGCACCGGGGTGCTGCCGAGCGCCGCGAGGGCGTCGAGGTCCACGCCGGGGACGCCGGCCGCGCCGGCCACCCGCAGCGCCGCCGCCAGCACCGCGGGCCGCGGGCGGGCGGAGCCGTCGAGCACCTTGAGCGCCAGCGCGGACCCGTCCGGCAGGCCCGCCGCGTACACGCCGTCGGCGCCGTCCTTCGCGACCAGCCCGGGCACCGCCTGCATCGCCCGGGTGACGTCGCGCGCGGCCCCGCCGACCAGGACGGGGTGCCCGGACATCGCCGTGGCCACCCGGGCGAGCGGCGTCCCCGGCTCGGTGGCCGGGGCGACGGCGATCCGCGCGAACGCCCGGGCCAGCCCGAGCAGCGTGGTGGAGAACAGGGGCGCGCCGCAGCCGTCCACCGTGGTGTGCCACGCCTGGACCCCGGTCAGCTCCTCGACCGCCGCCCGGCACGCCACCTGCACCGGGTGCTCGGCGTCCAGGTAGCCCTCGGGCTGCCAGCCCGGCTCGTCGGCGTGCGCCACGCAGGTCGCCAGCATCGCCGCGTGCTTGCCCGAGCAGTTCTGCGCGACCGGCTCGGGGCCGTGGCCGTCCTGCCGCCAGGCGAACGCCGCGTCGGGGTCCAGCGGCAGGTCCGGGGTGTTGTCCAGCGCGGACTCGTCGAGCCCCGCACCCAGCAGCGTCTCCCGCACCACCCGCAGGTGCTCGGAGGTGCCGTCGTGGCTCGCGCACGCGAGGGCCAGGTGGGGGCCGTCCAGGTCGACGCCCGCCCGGAGCATGCCGACGGCCTGCAGCGGCTTCAGCGAGGACCGCGCGAGCACGGTGACCTCCGGGTCGCCGAGCGCGAGCGCCACGGACCCGTCCGGCGCGAGCACCACCAGGTGCCCCAGGTGCACGGACTCCACGAGGTCGCCGCGCACGACGCGCGCCAGCGGCACGGCGGCCGAGGCGACGTCGCCCGACCGGTCCGCCGCACGGGCGACGACGGCCGCCGCCGCGGGGGTGCCGTGCAGCCGCTCGGTGAGCAGCGGCCCGCCGGGACGCAGCCCCGGCACGGTCACCACCCGCCCCGGGACGGACCGCCGCCGGCGCCGCGGCGGCGGGAGTGCGGGCCCAGCGCGGGCCGCACGTCCACGAGGTAGACGATCGCCGCCACCGCGCTGAGCAGCGACAGGAACGTCGGGAACGCCCCGAGGCCCAGGGGCGGCGGCACGGAGAAGAAGGCCACCGCCGTGGCGATGCCCAGGATGATCGACCAGATCTGCTTGGTCCGCTTGCCCGCGGCGACGAACGCGCTCGCCGGCCGGCGCAGCGCGTCGACGAGCGCCCACACGGTGAGCACGAGGATGACGAGCGAGAACAGCAGGAACAGCAGAATCTGCACGTTGGCGAAGATCACGGGGGCGAGCCTACGGGGCGGCGGTCCCCCGCACAGCCCGCGCCCGCCCGGCGTCCCGGGCGGGTCAGAGCTCCGGCAGCGTCTCCCGGGCGGTGCGCGCGTCCACGCCGCTGGCCTCCAGCAGGTCCACCACGAGGGAGCGGAGCAGCAGCACCAGGCTCTGCGCCTGCCAGTCGTCCGGGGTGAGCGTGAACGGGTCCAGCTCCGCGGCCAGCCGCAGCAGCTCCTCGCGCGAACGCAGCGGCTCCGTGCCGGAGCCGAGGGCCGCGGCCAGCGCGTCCGCGGCCAGCGCGACCCGCTCCACCGCGTCCGCGACCGGCGCGAGGTCGTGCGGCGGCTCGGCCTCGACCGTGGCCAGCGACCGGCGCGCGAGCACCCGCGCGTTGCGCACCGCGCGGTCCACCCGCACGGCCGACTGCCCGACCCACGTCAGCTCGGCGCGGTGCCGGCGCGACGCCGGGGACACCCGCGCGAGGTCCCGGGCCGAGCGGGCGGCGTCCTGCCACTCGTCGAGCGCCGGCTGGCTGGCGCGGCCCCGGATCAGCGCGTCCTGCACGTCGTGCGCGTCACCGGTCCGCAGGCCGCGGGCGAGCAGCCGCAGCATCCCGGCCATCTCCACCACGGCCGCCCGGCCCTGCGCGCGCGGCCGGCGGCGGGGGTCGCTCGGGGTCAGCGCCGCGACGGCGAGGGCGACCAGGCCGCCGACCAGGGCGTCGGTCCACCGGCCCACCGGGCCGCCGGACGCGCCGACCGCGGGCAGCCCGACGATCACGATCGACTGCACGCCCGCCTGCGTGGTCAGCATCGGCCCGCGGTCCAGGAAGCGGGCGACCAGCGCGGCGACGCCCAGCACGAGCGCCACCTGCCAGGGGCCGGTGCCGATGCCGTGCACCACCAGGTCGCCCAGCCCGACGCCCAGCGCGACGCCGACCGCCAGCTCGGCCACCCGGCGCAGGTCGCGGTCCGTGGTGAACCCCAGGGCGATCCACGCGCTGACCGGGGCGAAGAACGGGGCGCTGTGCCCCAGGACGGAGAAGGCGATCGCGTACGCGACCCCCGCGGCGACGACCGCCTGCAGCACCGGGACGAACGCCGTGCGGACCCGTGCCCAGCCCTGCCGGGCGCGGGCGGCGACCTGCACCCGGACGGAGGACGGGCCGCGCCCGCGCTCGTCCGGGGTCACAGCATCGGGTGGCCGCCGAGGCCCCGCGTGAGCGGGCCGTGCGCGGCGGGCCGGTCGACGGAGACGCCGTCACCGGGCAGCACCAGCTCCTGGCCGGCGGTCACCACGCCGCCGTCGCAGTCCACGACCACGTCGACGTCGCCGGCCGCCGACCGCTTCACCACCGCGAGCGCCACCGGGCCGAGCTCGTGGTGCCGGACCACGCTCGTCACCCGGCCGATCTCCCGCCCGGGCTCGCCGGTGGTCAGCAGGTCGCCCAGGTCGCGGACCGCCGCACCGGGCTCCGGCACCAGGTGGCCCGAGCCGTCGAGGTGCAGCAGGACCAGCCGGCGCGGCGGGCGGCCGAGGTTGTGCACGCGGGCGACCGTCTCCTGCCCGCGGTAGCAGCCCTTGGTCAGGTGCACGGCCGTGCGCAGCCAGTCCAGCTCGTGCGGGATCGTGCGGTGGTCGACCTCGCGGCCCGCCCGGGGGCGCCAGGCCTCCACCCGGACCGCCTCGCTCGCCCAGGTGCCGACCAGCGGCCAGCCCGCGGCCTCGCGGGCGCGGACGGCCGCCACCAGGTCCGCCCGGGGCACGAGCACCAGCCGCCAGGCGCGGTCGGCGCCGGGGTGCTCGTCGTCGGGGAGCCCGTACCGGGTGCCGCCGGGCAGCGTCCGCGGCCACGGGTCGCACCAGGTCACCGGCTCGTCCGCCGTGCCCTCGGCGGCGACCGGCTCGCCGATCGCGGCCCAGTCGTCGGTGACGTCCGCGACCTCGACCCGCAGCATGAACCGCATCCGGTCCAGCCACGCCGCCAGCGCCGGCGCCGTCTCGGAGATCAGCCAGGTGGCCTCGCCGTCGTCCACCACGGCCGCCGCGTGCTCGACGTGCCCCTGCGGGCTGAGCACCAGCGTCTCGGTGGACGTGCGGGGCGGCAGGTCGGCGAGCTGCTGCGAGGTGATCGAGTGCAGCCAGGTCAGCCGGTCCGGCCCGGTGACCCGCACGACGCCGAGGTGCGACTGGTCGACCACGGCGCCGCCGCGGGTCAGCGCGCGCTGCTCCGCGGTCGGGTCGCCGTAGTGCCACGCCACGCCCGCGTCGGGGCCGGCGCCCGCGACCGCGCCGTGCCGCTGCAGCAGCGGGCTGCGGTGGCGCGGCTCGGCGGCCTCCTCGGGTGCCTGCCCGGCGGCGACGTCGGTCACGTCAGTCCGCCACCCGGCTGAGCCGGGCGGAGGCGTACGACTGCAGCTCGTGGCCGAACGCCGCCAGGTCGTGCGCCCACATCAGCTCGCCCTGCACCAGCCCGTACAGCCGCTTGCCCGCCGTGACCTCCGCGCCGGTCGCGGTGCGCGCGATCAGGTCGCTGACCAGGTCGATCCGCCCGTTGCCGGTCGCGCCGACGTACACGGCGACGTGCCCGGACGGGTCCGCGAGCAGCAGCTCGACCGGGAACAGCTCCGACCCCATGCCCTCCGGGCGCTCCGGCGGGATGCGCCAGTAGCCCTGCTCGCTGGCCCACACCGGCCCCTCCGCGACGGCCTCCGCCTCGGCGGACTCCTCCGGAGCCGGGCCACCGTCCGCGTCCGCGAGCGCCGAGGCGTCGTCCGGCGCGACGACGAGCCGGATCGTGGACGTGTAGGACAGGTAGGGCCCGCCGTCGTGGTCGAACACCACGTCCTGGGTGAACGCGGTCTCCTCGACGCCCGGGTACCCGACGACCCCTTCGCCGTGCCACCGCCCGACGAGCCAGGCGAGCGGGTACATCTCGGGCGCGAGGCCCTCGGGGAGGGTGAACGCCATGGGAGCCCTTCTTGTCAGCGCTGTCCCTTGAACAGCCGGTAGACCACGAAGAATGCGAACCAGCCGATCGTGATCGTCGCAGCGACGAGCAGACCGATGAACACGATCTCGAGTGCCTGCATGCCCCGATCCTAACGACCGATCGGCCCGGCGCCTTCCCACGGCGGGGCTCAGCCCACGAGGACGCGTCCCACGACGTAGACGAGGACACCGGTCACGGCGACCGGCAGCACCGCCGCCGCCCAGCCCGCCAGGCGGTGCTCCAGGGCCGGCAGCCGGTGGAACAGCACGTCCCCGGCGGCGACGAGCACGCCCACCGCCGCACCGAGCAGCGCGCCGGACAGCAGCCCCACGGCCGGCAGCGCGGCACCCGCGACCAGGCCGGCCGCGACGGCGGCACCGAGCGTGGCGCCCGCGCCCGCCCAGCTGCGCAGCGGCAGGGCCGTCATCGCCGACGCGACGGCCAGGGCCACGGCGCCGGTCACCACCACCGCGTCGCCCGACGCGGTGCGCTCGGCGGCCAGCCAGCCCGCGGCGCACACCGGCGCCAGCGCCCCGGCCACCGTGCCGGCGACCGACTCCACCAGGCGCACCCGGCCGTCGCGGCGCGCCAGCTCGGCGACGAACGACGCGAGCACCGCGCCGGCGAACACCACCGGGACGTCCCCGAGCAGCGGCTCGGTGGTCGTCACGTGCACCACGACCACCGCGGCGACGCCCGCGAGCCCGACCACGACGCCGGTCGCCGCCCGGGACGGCAGCCCGGCGAGCACCGGCCAGCCCAGCGCGAACACCACGGACAGGACTACCAGCAGAGTGGCCAGGACGACTCCGTCCCGCCCGCCGAGGGAGACGTCCCCGAGGACGCCGGCCACGGCGACGAGGGTCGCCAGGACCGCCGTGGTCACTGCCCTGCTCGACTCCTGCACGCGGGCCATCCTCGCAGACGGCGCACCCCCGCCCGCCACCGCCCGCTCCGCGCCCACCCTCCCCACGGCGCACGAGACACCACCACGGCGCACGAGAAGTCGTGCGCCGTCGCGGTGTCTCGGGCGCGGTCGTGCGGCGAAACACGATGCGGCGTCCCGCGTGACATCCACGCTGTACCGTGTCCCCCAATTCGGACGGGGAGGAGGTGGCCGGTGGCCGACCTGCTGCTGCTCACGCCCGCGACCGGGGGCTCCGCCCAGGTGCTCCCGGCGCTCGGGCTGCTGTCCCACCGGGTCCGGGTGCTGCCCGTGGAGCCCTCCGCGCTGGTCGACGCCCCGGACTCGGACATCGTCGTGCTCGACGCCCGCCGCGACCTGGTCACGGCCCGCACCACCTGCCGGCTGCTGCGCGCCACCGGGCTGACCGTGCCGCTCGTCCTCGTGCTCACCGAGGGCGGCCTCACGGTCGTCACCGCCGAGTGGGGCGCGGACGACATCGTGCTGGAGAACGCCACCCCGGCCGAGGTCGAGACCCGGTTCCGCCTGGTCATGGAGCGCGCGGCCGCGTCGGCGTACGACGACCAGCCGCAGGAGATCTCCTCGGGCGAGCTGATGATCGACGCCGGCGGGTACACCGCCCGGCTCCGGGGCCGGCCGCTCGACCTGACCTACAAGGAGTTCGAGCTCCTCAAGTACCTCGTGCAGCACCCGGGCCGGGTGTTCACCCGCGCGCAGCTGCTCCAGGAGGTCTGGGGCTACGACTACTACGGGGGCACCCGCACGGTGGACGTCCACGTGCGGCGCCTGCGTGCCAAGCTGGGCCCGGAGCACGAGCAGCTGATCGGCACCGTGCGCAACGTGGGGTACCGGTTCGACCCGCCGAAGGACCGCCGCGGCGGCGAGGCCAGCGGGGCGCCGTCCCCGAGCGAGGTCCCGGCCGACGCCTGACCCGTCGCCCGGGCGGCCCGCGGGGCCCTGGCGTACGATCCCGGGCGGGGTGTGCCGGGAAGTCTGGTCGGCGATCCTTCCGTCGACCCTCGGAGCCCCCGTGCCGCACCCCGCCCCGTCCTCGCCCCGGTCGCCCCGGGCCGACCGCCCCCGCCTGTTCGCGTCCCTGACGCCGGGCGGCGAGCGGAACCTCCTCGACACCCTGCGCGCGGAGCGCACCGGCGGCGTGCTGCTGCTCATCGGGGCCCTGGTCGCGATCGTGTGGGCCAACTCCCCGTGGGCCGGCGCCTACACGACCGTGTCCGAGACCGTGGTCGGCCCCGCGGCGCTGCACCTCGACCTGAGCCTGGCCGGCTGGGCGACGGACGGCCTGCTCGCGATCTTCTTCTTCGTCGTGGGCGTCGAGCTCAAGCGGGAGATCGTCACCGGGGAGCTGCGGGAGATCCGCACCGCGGTCGTCCCGGTGGTCGCCGCCCTCGGCGGGATGGTCGTGCCGGCGCTGCTGTACGTCGCCGTGAACGCGACCGCGGCTGGCGGCGAGGTGCAGGGCTGGGCGGTGCCGACGGCCACGGACATCGCGTTCGCCGTGGCCGTGCTGTCCGTCGTCGGCCGGAGCCTGCCCGCCTCGCTGCGGGCGTTCCTGCTGACGCTGGCCGTGGTCGACGACCTGCTCGGCATCATCGTGATCGCGGTCGTCTACACCGACGGGCTGCACCTGGTGTGGCTCGGCGCCTCGCTGCTCGCGGTGGCCGCGTTCGCCGCGCTGGTGCGGGTGCGCCGCCCCGGCGTCGCGGGGCACGCCGCCCTGCTGGTGCTCGCCGTGGCCGCCTGGGCGCTCATGCACGCGTCCGGGGTGCACGCGACGATCGCGGGCGTCCTGCTGGGCCTGACCGCGCCCGCCCTCGCCCGGCCCGGCGAGGAGGAGAGCGTCGCCGAGCGGCTGGAGCACCGCTGGCGGCCGCTGTCGGCCGGGTTCGCGGTGCCGGTGTTCGCGCTGTTCGCCGCGGGGGTGGCCCTGTCCGGCGACGCCCTCGCCGCGGCGGTCGGCGACCCGGTCGCGCAGGGCGTCGCGCTCGGCCTCGTCGTGGGCAAGCCGCTCGGCATCCTCGCGGCGACCTGGCTCGTGGCGACGTTCACGCGCGCGCAGCTCGCCCCGGAGCTGCACTGGCGGGACATCGGCGCCGTCGGGCTGCTCGCGGGCATCGGGTTCACCGTGTCGCTGCTGATCGGCGAGCTGGCCTTCGGCGCGGGCAGCCCGCACGACGAGCACCTGAAGGTCGCGATCCTGCTGGCCTCCACCACCGCCGCCGTGCTCGGCGGCGTCGCCCTCGCGCTGCGCGACCGGCAGCACCGGAACGCCGTGGAGCGTGCCCGGAAGCGGTAGGTTCGCCCCGATGACCGTCGACTCCTCCGCCCTGCTGCTCGACGGCCCGTGGCGGCACCACTTCGTCCCGGCGAACGGTGCCCGGTTCCACGTCGCCGTCGCCGGACCCGACGACCGGGACGCGCCGCTCGTGGTGCTGCTGCACGGCCTGCCGCAGCTGTGGTGGGCGTGGCGGCACCAGCTGCCGGCGATCGCCGAGGACGGCTACCGGGTGGTCGCGATGGACCTGCGCGGCACCGGCGGCTCCGACAAGCCGCCCATCGGCTACGACGTCCCGACCCTCACCCGCGACGTGGCCGGCGTGGTCCGGTCCCTGGGGTGCGAGCGCGCCGTGGTGGTCGGGCACGGGGTCGGCGGCGGCGACGTCGCCTGGGCCATGCCCGCGTACCACCCCGGCCTGACGCGCGGCGTCGCGGTGCTGTCCTCGCCGCACCCGCTGGTGCGGCGCGCCGACCCCACCTCCGGGCTCCGGACCCGCGCCGCGCGGCACATGGCGGCCATCCAGGTCCCGCTGCTGCCCGAGCGCGCGATGACCCGCGGCGACCTCGTCGGACGGCTGCTGCGCGAGTGGGGCGGGCCGCGCTGGCCCGAGCCCGCCGCGCTGGCCGTGTACCGGCGCGCGGCCCTGGTGCCGTTCGCGGCCCACTCCGCGCTGGAGCAGGTCCGCTGGCTCTACCGGTCGGGCGCGCGGGCCGACGGGCGCCGGCACGCGCAGGCGCTCCGGTCCGCCCCGCAGGTGCCGACGCTCCAGGTGCACGGCGGCTCGGACGGCTGCTACCCCGTGTCGCGGGCGATGGCGGACCGGTCGGTCGCCCGCCGGCTCGGCCCGCAGTACCGGTTCGAGATGCTGGCCGGCGCCGGGCACTACCTGCCCGAGGAGGAGCCGCAGCGGGTCACCGCCCTGCTGCGCGGCTGGCTCGCGGAGCTCGGCCAGTCGTAGGACGCCCCGCCCACGCCCGCCCCTCGCCGAGACTGCAGCAGATGCTGCTTCCGACCGACGGGTAGGCGCATCTTCTGCAGTCTCGGCGGACGTGCGGGGAGCGGGG
>JAPSIJ010000400.1 GCA_031178805.1 Cellulomonas sp.
GACGCGGGCGGCCGCGGGCCGGTGATCCTGCAGGCGCACGTGTCCTACGCGACGAACCCGGACGAGGCGTGGCGCCTCGCCCGCGAGCAGTGGGCCGGGAACGCGGCCGGGCCGCCGGCGGCGTGGGACGTGGCGACGCCCGAGGCGTTCGACGAGCTCGCGAAGTCGGTGGACGACGAGACCCTGGCCACGGCGGTGGTCATCGAGCACGACCCGGAGCGGCTGCGGGACCGGCTGGTGGACCTGGTCGAGATCGGCTTCGACGAGGTGTACCTGCACCAGATCGCCACCGACGTGCGCCCGGACCACGGCAAGCACGACGACGCGACGGACACCGTCACGCACCCGCCGTCGTCGCTGGACGCCTTCATCGACCTCGCGGCGGAGCACCTGCTGCCGGCGCTCAAGGCGCTGGACGCGGGCACCGGCGAGGACGTCGCATGAGGATCCGCGACACCGGTGACCTGTGGTGGAAGAACGCCGTCGTCTACTGCCTGGACGTCGAGACGTTCATGGACTGGAACGACGACGGCATCGGCGACCTGCCCGGCCTCGTGCAGCGTCTGGACCACCTGGCGGACCTCGGCATCACCTGCCTGTGGCTGATGCCGTTCTACCCGACGGCCGACCTGGACGACGGCTACGACATCACCGACTTCTACGGGGTCGACCCGCGGCTCGGGGACGCCGGCGACCTGGTCGAGCTGATCCGGACGGCGCGGGACCGCGGCATCCGCGTCATCGCCGACCTCGTGGTCAACCACACCTCGGACCGGCACCCGTGGTTCCGGTCGGCGCGCAGCAGCCCGGACAGCCCGTTCCGCGACTTCTACGTCTGGCGCACGGACGAGCCGCCGCCCACGGACGACCAGGTGGTGTTCCCCGACCAGGAGTCGGGCATCTGGACGTACGACGAGCAGGCGGAGGCCTGGTACCGGCACCGGTTCTACAAGCACCAGCCGGACCTGAACACTGCCAACCCGCAGGTGCGGGACGCGATCGCCAAGGTCGTCGGCTACTGGGCGGAGGTCGGCCTGTCCGGGTTTCGGGTGGACGCGGTGCCCTTCATGCTGGCGGACACCGCGAACTCGCCGCACGACGACATCGAGCACCCGCACGAGTTCCTCAAGGCGCTGCGGTCGTTCCTCACCCGGCGCACCGGCGACGCGATCCTGATGGGCGAGGTGAACCTGCCCTACGAGGAGCAGCGCCTGTTCTTCGGGGACGGCGACGGCGACGGGTCCGCGGAGGGCGACGAGCTGAACCTGCAGTTCGACTTCGTCGGGATGCAGCAGCTCTATCTCGCGCTGGCGCGGCAGGACGCCGGCCCCGTGGCGCAGGCGCTGCGCGACCGCCCGGTGATCCCCCGCGACGCGCAGTGGGCGACGTTCGTCCGCAACCACGACGAGCTGACCCTGGACAAGCTGTCCGACGAGGAGCGCGGCGAGGTGTTCGCGGCGTTCGGCCCCGACGAGGACATGCAGCTGTACGGCCGCGGGCTGCGCCGCCGGCTGCCCCCGATGCTCGGCGGCGACCCGCGCCGGGTGCGGATGGTCTACTCGCTGCTGTTCACGCTGCCTGGCACGCCGGTGCTGTTCTACGGCGAGGAGATCGGCATGGGCGAGAACCTCGCCGCCGACGGCCGGCTCGCCGTGCGGACGCCGATGCAGTGGACGTCCGGCCGCAACGGCGGCTTCTCGGCGGCGCCCCCGCGCCGGCTGTCCGGCCCGGTCGTGGAGGGCGGCTACGCGCCGCAGCACGTGAACGTCGCGGACCAGCGGCGCGACCCGGACTCGCTGCTGGTGTTCGTGCAGACGCTGATCCGCCGCTACCGGGAGTGCCCGGAGCTCGGCTGGGCGGAGCACGCGGAGATCCTCGACCAGCCGCACGCCGCCGTGCTCGCGCACCGCAGCACCTGGCAGGACGCCTCGATGATCGCGCTGCACAACCTCGGGCCGGACGCGGTGACCGTGCCGCTGCGGCTGCCGGACCTCGCCCGGGAGCCCGGGGACGCCGGACCGGCCGACGGCACGGCGACCACCCGCAGCGCGGCGGCGGACGACACCCCCGTGCGGCTGGTGGACCTGCTCGAGGACGCGGCGTGCCCGGTCGGCGAGGACGGGCGGGTCGAGCTGGAGCTGCCCGCGTACGGCTACCGCTGGCTGCGGGTGGTCCGCCCGGGCTCGCGCCGGCTGCTCTGACTCAGCCCCGCGTCACCGACCAGCGGCCCGCGGCGAGGTCGACCAGGCGCGGCAGGATCACGTCGCCGGCCGCGCGCAGGCCGTCGTGCAGGTACTCGTTGGTCACCCAGACCTGCGCGGCGCCGACCCCGTCCGCGGTGGCGAGCGCCAGGTCGAGGTCGACGTACGGGTCGTCGACGTACTGCACGGCGGCCAGCGGGACGTCGTTGGCCGCCAGGCGGTCCAGGTCGTAGAGCGCCGGCCAGGACGTGCGCGCCGCGAGCGCCTCGGCGGCCGCCCGGAACGGCCGCAGGGCGCGGATCTCCTCGAACATCCACGGGAACACGGCCTCGCCGGTGAGCCCGAGCGGGCGGGCGGCGGGGTCCAGGTCCGGGCGCCGGTCCACCTCGGCCTGCGCGGCCCAGCCGCCGGCGCGCTCGCCCTGGTGGTAGATGACCTCCTGAAGCACCGCGTAGAGCGGGTTGGCGTCGAAACCGGTCTGGGTCTGGACCGCCAGCGCGAACGCGTCGTCGGGCGTGCCGTCCGCGACCGGGTCGAGGGTGTCGAGCAGCCAGTGCAGCCCGTCGACGCCGGTGCTCATGCCCAGGGGCATCCCGAGGGTCTGCAGCCGGCGCACGGTGAACGGGTCGCCGTCGGGCAGCCGCACGTCGCCCGCGGCGAGCCGGTCCGCGAGCGCCGCGAGCCGCTGGACGTCCTCGGGATACCGGCGGGCGAACGCCGCCACCCGCGCGGCCTGCCGCGGGAAGGTGCGGGCGT
>JAPSIJ010000401.1 GCA_031178805.1 Cellulomonas sp.
GAGGCGGAGCTGCGCGACCTCGTCATCGCCCACCAGGGCCTGCCCGAGGACGAGCGGCGGATCCTCACCGACGTGTTCGAGGCCACCGACCGCTCCGTCGCGGAGGTGATGCGCCCCCGCGGCGAGGTGCACTTCCTGGAGGCCCGCCTGACGCTCGCCGAGGCCTACGAGCGCGTGCGCGAGCAGCCGTGGTCCCGCTACCCGGTGACCGGCGAGGACTTCGACGACGTCCTCGGCTTCCTGCACATCCGCGAGCTGCTGGAGGCGACCGACCGGGAGCGCGTCCGCGTCCGGGACGTCATGCGCGAGATCGTCGTGCTGCCGGGCACCAACAAGCTGCTGCCCTCGCTCTCCCGGATGCGCCGGGACGGCGTGCACATCGCCGTCGTGGTGGACGAGTACGGCGGCACGGACGGCATCGTGACGCTGGAGGACCTGGTCGAGGAGCTCGTCGGCGACATCCGCGACGAGTACGACATGCCCGGGTCCTCGGGCGCGGAGGCCCGCGAGGGCGCCCCCGGCTCGTACGACGCGGGCATCACGATCGAGGAGTTCACCGCGCTGACCGACGTGCGGCTGGCGGACGGCCCGTACGAGACGGTCGCCGGGTTCGTGATCGCCCGGCTCGGCCGGCTCGGCGCGGTCGGCGACGCCGTGGAGGTCGACGGCCACCGGATCGAGGTGACCGCCGTGGAGGGGCGGCGCATCGCCCGGGTGCGCGTCGTGCCGCCGCCGGAGGAGCCCGCGGCCGAGGAGCCGTCGCTGAGCCCCGCCTGAGGACCGTGCGGGTGCTCCGCCCGCCGCCGGGATGCGGGCGGGCGGGCCCTGCCCCACCCTGGAACCGCACACCCGTCAGGACGCGGCAGGGAGGACCGAGGACCGATGACCGAGCAGCACCAGGACCGGATCGTCCTCGAGCCGGCGACCGCCTCTGTCGCGGAGGGCCGCCGCTGGGCCGCGCGCCAGGCGACCGACGCGCACGCGGACGCCGAGGCCGCCCGCACGGTCGAGCTGCTGACCAGCGAGGTCCTGACGAACGCCGTCGTGCACACCCGCGCGCACGACGACATCGCGCTGACCACGGAGTGCCACGACGACTGCGTCCGGGTCGCCGTCACCGACACCGACCCCACCCTGCCCCTCGTCCGGCCGCTGAGCGCCGGCCGCGCGGGCGGCAACGGGATGCGGATCGTCGACGCGCTCGCCACCCGGTGGGGCATCGAGCTGCACCCGGGCCGGGGCAAGACCGTCTGGTTCGAGACGCCGATGCACCCCGGCGCGCACCTGCTCACCGCCTGACGGCCCTCCGCCGCGCCCACGGCCGTCGGCACGGAATGCCGCCGCGGGTCGCGGGGTTCGCACCGGTATGAAGGCAGTCGCATACTCCGCGTTCGGCGGGGCCGAGGTCCTGCAGGTGGTCGACCGCCCGGAGCCGCACATCGGCCCGGACAGCGTCCTGGTGAAGGTCGTCGCCGTGGGGCTCAACCCCGTCGACTACAAGGTCCGCGAGGGGTACCTCCAGGGCCTGATCGACACCCACCTGCCCGCGGTGCCCGCCTGGGACGTCGCCGGCGTGGTCGTGAAGCCCGGCCTGGACACCCCCGAGCTGGCCGCCGGGGACGAGATCCTGGCCTACGCCCGCAAGGACATCGTGTCCGACGGCACGCTCGCCGAGTACGTCGCGGTCCCCGTCCGCACCGCCGCCAAGAAGCCCGCCGACCTGTCGTTCGAGCAGGCCGCGGCCCTGCCGCTCGCCGGGCTGACCGCGCTGCAGAGCATGCGCCGCGCCGGGGTGACCGCGGGCCAGACGGTGCTCGTGCACGCCGCCGCCGGCGGGGTCGGCTCGATCGCCACGCAGCTCGCCCGGCACCTGGGCGCGCGGGTGGTCGGCACCGCCTCGGCCGGGAACCACGACTACCTGCGCTCGCTGGGTGCCGAGCCCGTCGCGTACGGCGACGGGCTGGTCGAGGCGGCGCGCGCCGCGGCCCCCGAGGGCTTCGACGTGATCCTCGACTACGTGGGCGGCCAGGCGGTCGACACCGCGCCGGCGCTGCTGCGGCCGGGCGGCACCATCGCGTCGATCACCGACGCGCGCGCCCGCGACGAGCTCGGGGGGCACTACGTCTGGGTCCGCCCCGACACCACCGACCTCACCGAGCTGGCCGACCTCGCCGCCCGCGGGGTGATCACGGTCGAGATCTCGCAGACCTTCGACCTGGACCACGCCGCCGACGCGTACCGCGCCCTGGAGACCGGGCACACCCGCGGCAAGATCGTCGTCCGGGTCTGACCGGCGCGCGGCGCCGGCGGTGCTCAGACCGCCCGCGCCGCCACCAGGTCCCGGGTGACGGGGTGGGCCGGCGCGCCGAGCACGGTCGCGACCGGCCCCTGCTCCACCACCCGGCCGCCGCTCATCACGAGGACGCGGTCGCACACCCGGCGGACGACGCCGAGGTCGTGCGACACCAGCACCATCGCCAGGCCCTGCTCGCGCCGCAGCTCGACCAGCAGGTCGAGCACCGCCGCCTGCACCTGCACGTCGAGCGCGGACACCGGCTCGTCCAGCAGCAGCACGCGCGGCTCGGACGCCAGCGCCCGCGCGATCGCCACCCGCTGGCGCTGCCCGCCGGACAGCGTCCGGGGCCGGCGGTCGAGCACCGCCGCGGGCAGGTGCACCCGGGCCACCAGGGCCGCGGCCGCGGCGTCCCGGTCGGCGCGCGCCGGCGGCCGGGGCGCCGTGGCGAGCGCGGCGCGGAGCACGGCCCGCACGGTCAGCCGCGGGTCCACGGTGCCCAGCGGGTCCTGCGGCACCAGGCGCACGCCGGACCGCAGCGGCCGGCGGGCCCGCTCGGGCAGGTCGCTCCACGGCCCGCCGTCGAGCAGCACGTCCCCGGCGTCCGGGGCGTCGGCGGCCAGCAGCAGCCGGGCCAGCGTCGTCTTGCCCGACCCCGACTC
>JAPSIJ010000402.1 GCA_031178805.1 Cellulomonas sp.
GCCGGCCTGGCGCTCGCGGTCGTCGCGTTCCCGCTGACGACGTGGCGCCCCGGTGCGTCGGTCGTCGAGCTGTCCGGCCGCGCCACGCAGGCGCACGCCGTCTGCGACGCCCTGGCGGACCTCGGGGTCGAGCGCGTGGTGTGGACGCACTCCAGCCCCTTCCGGTACCTCGCGACGCTCCGCGTGGTGTGCGACGTGGAGGTCGTCGAGCTGCTCGAGCCGCCGACCGCCGCCGACCTCGCCGCGATCCGCGCGGCCTGGGGCGGCGAGCCCGTGGCGGCGCTGAGCTTCGACGCGACGGACTACCCGTGGACGTCGCCGCCGGCCGCGTCGGTGGGCGGGACGGCGTCGACGACCCTCGGCCGGACGCTGACGGGAGTGCCGCGCACGGTCGACACCACGTGGAGCGAGGTGTGGATCGGGCTCGTGCAGCCGGACGGCACGGTGCGCCCCGCCGGCTGAGCGTCAGAGGCGGGCGGTGACCCGCTCGTCGGCGGCGATCCGGTCGGCCCGGGCGTCGCGTGCCGCGGCGTCGCCCGGCTCGGGCTGCAGCAGCACCACGGACCCGCCGGTGGCGAGCACGCCGAGGGTGGTCAGGAGCACCGAGGGCGTCGCCGACCGGTCGTCGGAGACGGGCAGCAGCGCGCGGGCGCCGGCGGGCACGGGGGCGGCGCCGGTGCCGGCGATCACCAGGTCGGCGTGCGGGACGTCCGTGGCGCCCACCGCGAGGGCGGGCAGCGCCGGGTCCGGCGCCGGCGCCCAGCCGATCACGTCGCCGTAGGTCATCACGGCCTGCGCGGCGTCGAGGGCGCCGGCGGGCAGGTCGTCGAACCGGCGGGCGAGCGCGGGGAGGGCGACCGCGACCGTCGCCACCGACCGGGGGACGTCGAGCGCGCCGGGCCGGTCCGAGACGAGCACGTCCGCGCCGGCGAGGTCGGCGCCGTCGCCGTGGCCGGGGGCCACGGTGGCCCCGACCCGCCACGCGGCGAGGGCCCACACGAGCGTGCGCCAGTGCGGCGGCAGGTCCAGCACGAGGCGCGTCCCGGGGCCCGCGTCCAGCTCCTCGACGAGCAGGTTGGTGGTCTTGCTCACCCAGTTGTCCAGGACGGCGCCGGAGAGCTCGATCCGCTCGCCGCCGGTCCCGTACCAGGTCAGCCGGGGGCGGCCCGGCTCGCTGAGCAGGGCGGACAGGACGTCGGCGACGGAGCCGGCCGGACGGGGGTTCAGAGGGGCCACGTCAGCAGCCTAGGTGCCCGTCGTCATCAGCAACCGGACATATCGCCCGGCAAGCGCTTCACTAGCACTCTTCCGCTTGACTACGCGGAACGACACGCGTGTAATTCCCTGGACGGAGGGTCGCCGGGAGGCCGCCGTGCACACCATGATCACCGAGCACGACGGGGGAGGCACACATGTGGAGTCTGCTCGACGACGAGGAGTCCTTCCCGTCCGAGGCGAACGGTCAGGCGCCCGACAGCGGGCTGGCCAGCGTGCTGCCGATGTTCGGCACGCCCGAGGACGACGGCATCATGGGCTGGCAGGAGCGCGCGCTGTGCGCCCAGACCGACCCGGAGGCGTTCTTCCCCGAGAAGGGCGGCTCGACCCGCGAGGCGAAGAAGGTGTGCACCGGCTGCGAGGTGCGCGCCGAGTGCCTGGAGTACGCGCTCGCCAACGACGAGCGGTTCGGCATCTGGGGCGGTCTGTCGGAGCGGGAGCGCCGCAAGCTCAAGCGGCGTGTGGTCTGACCGGCGCCCGCCGGGGCGCATGATGTCGTGAGCATGTCCGACACCACGCGACCCGACGCGACCGCCACGGGCTCCGTCCCGGCCACCGCCCCCGTCACGGCCGTGGTCGTCGCCCGCGGCGCGACCCCGTTCCTGCCGACGACGCTGCGCGCGCTCGCCGGCCAGACCCGCGCGCCCGCGCGGGTGCTGCTGGTGGACGCGGGGGAGCGCCCCGACCCGGCGCTCGCCGCGGCGCTGCGCGAGGCGGGCCTGCCGGCCGGCACCACCACGCTGCTCACCGCGCCCGGCGCCCGGACCTTCGGCGACGCCGTGCGCGCGGCCGTCGCGGCCGAGGCGGGGCTGCCCGGCGGGGGCCAGCGCTGGCTCTGGCTGCTGCACGACGACGCGGCCCCGGACCCGACGGCGCTCGCGGAGCTCGTGCGCGCGGTGCAGGCCGCGCCGTCCGTCGGCCTCGCCGGCGTGAAGCAGCGGACCTGGACCGCGCCCGCCCGGCTGCTCGAGGTCGGCGTGCACACCTCCCGGTCCGGCCGCCGGATGACCCACGTCGAGCCGGGCGAGGTCGACCAGGGCCAGCACGACGGCCGCGAGGACGTCCTCGGCGTCGGCCTGGTGGGCGCGCTGGTCCGCCGCGACGTGTGGGAGGAGCTCGGCGGCACGGACCCCGCCCTCGGGCCGTTCGGCGACGGGCTGGACCTGTCCCGCCGCGCCCGGCTCGCCGGTCACCGCGTGCTCGCCGTCCCCGCCGCGGTCGTCCGGCACGCCCAGGCGTCCTACCACGGGCTCCGGGACGCGCCGGGGACGGCGGTCGTGGACCTGGACGCCGACGGGGAGCCCGACGGCGCGGACCCGCGCCGCTCGTACGCGGCCCGCCGCGCCGCGCTGCTGCACCAGCGCCTGGTGTGGGCGCCGCTGCCGCTGCTGCCGCTCGTCGCCGTGATGGCGGTGCTCGCCGGCGTCGTGCGGGTGCTGGTGCGGATCGCCACCAAGGAGCCCGGGCTGGCCGCCGCCGAGGTGACCGCGCCGCTGCGCGCCCTCGGCCGGCCCGCCGCGGTGGCCCGCGCCCGGGCGCAGGCCCGCCGGACCCGCCGGCTGCCGCGCCGGACGCTGCGGCCCCTGCAGGCCGACCTGCGCACGGTGTGGCGGCAGTGGCGCGACCGGCGCCTCACCCGCGCCGAGGCGCGGCGGGTCGTGCGCGCGCCGTCCGAGCT
>JAPSIJ010000403.1 GCA_031178805.1 Cellulomonas sp.
GTCGCGTCGTCGCTCGGTGCGGGGGGCGTCGGCGCCGGTCTCGGCCTCGGCCTGTTCGGCGTCCTGTCGATCATCCGGCTGCGGTCGACCGAGATCGGCCAGCGCGAGGTCGCGTACTACTTCGCGGCCCTCGCCCTCGGCATCCTCGGCGCCCTGCCCGCGCCCCTGCCGTGGCATGGCCCCGCGCTGATGGCGCTCCTGCTGGTCGCCGTGCTCGCCGCCGACCACCCGCGCCTGCTGCAGCGGCACCGGCGCCAGGAGCTGGTGCTCGACGGCGCGCACGTCGACGAGGTGGCGCTCGTCGCACGGCTGGAGGGGCTGCTCGGTGCCCGCGTGCACGGCGTCAACGTCCAGCGGGTCGACCTCGTCGACGACACGACGTGGGTGGACGTGCGGTACGAGGTGCTCGCGTCGCCGTCCGGCCGCCGTCGCACGGGCCGGCGCACGGACGCGCGTACCGCACCGGCCGTGACCCGCACGGGCGTCCTCGCCGGCGCGGCCGGTGGTCCCGCCGGCGGTGCGACCGGCCCGGCGCACCGCGGCACCGGGACGCACCACGGGAGCGCCTCGTGACCGCGCCCACCCTCGCCGCCACCGCGCCGGCCGTCACGGGGCGCGCCACGCCGCCGCCCGCCGACGTGCGGATCGCCGCCGCGCCACCGCCCGACCGCTCGGCGCTCGACGTGCCCCTCGCCCACCTCGACCCGGTCGGGCTCGAGGCGCTGCTCGCCGTGGCGGCGCTGCAGACCCGGGTGGACCGCAAGTACCTCGTCCCCGTGGACGCGGTCGTCGCGCTGCTGCGCGGGCTGCCGGCCGACGCACGGGTGCTCCAGATCGGCGACCTGCGGGTCTTCGACTACGAGTCCGTCTACTTCGACACGCCCGACCTCCTCGCGTACCGCCTCGCCGCCCACCGGCGGCGACAGCGCTTCAAGGTCCGCACGCGCACGTACGTCGACTCGGCGGCGTGCTGGCTGGAGGTCAAGACCCGGGGCGCCCGAGGCACGACCGTGAAGGAACGCGTCGAGCACGCCCTCGAGCACCGGGCCGACGTGACGCCCGGACGGGCCTTCGTGACGTCCACCCTCGGTGCGCGCGGCATCGCCGGGGCCGACGACCTGGTGCTCGCGCCCGTGCTCGTCACCCGGTACGCCCGCGCGACGCTGCTGCTGCCCGGCACCGCCAGCCGCCTCACGGTCGACACCGGCCTGCTGTGGGACGACGGCCGTGCACCCGTGCAGCTGCGCCGGCTCGCCGTCGTGGAGACCAAGAGCGGCTCCACCGCGTCGGCCGCGGACCGCCTGCTGTGGGCCCTCGGGCACCGGCCCGTGCGCATCTCCAAGTACGCGACGGGGCTGGCGACGTTGCGCCGCGAGCTCCCCGCAACCCGGTGGAGCCGCACGCTGCACCGGCACCTGCTCCCCCACACCGGCGTCCCCGCGGCGCCCTGAGGCCCCGCCGTCCCCGCCGCACGGCCCCGCCCGCCCGCACGCGACACCGCCGCCGCCCCGCCGGCAACCGCACCCGACACCGCCGTCGACCGACACCGCCGTCGTCCCGCCGGCACCGCACGCGGCCCGCCCGGGCCCCGAGGAGGCACGCCATGCCGCACCCCGTCCGTCGCACGCTCGCCGCCGCCACGCTCCTGGCGGCGCTGACCGTGCCCGCCGCCGTCCCCGGCGCCGCGGCGCCACCCGCCCCGGCCGCCCCCGCCGCCGCTGCCCCCGTGCCCGCCGCGGTCGACACCGGCCTGCTGGGGGACGTCACGTTCTCGGTCCCGCCGAGCACGTTCACCGGCGAGGTCGCCGTCGCCCTCGGCACGTCGGTCGCGGGCGCCGTCGTGCGGTACACGACCGACGGCTCCGCGCCGACCGCGTCGTCCCCCTCCTACGCGACGCCCCTGCGCCTGACGCGCAGCACGGAGGTCCGCGCGCAGGCGTTCACCGGCGGCACGCCGGCGGGTGAGCCGGGCGCCGCGCAGTACGTGGCGACCGCCGTGACGACCGCCCACGACCTGCCGGTGCTGCTGCTCGACTCGTACGGGCGCGGGCCGGTCGCGGACGACTACCACCCGGTGGCGGCGGTGGAGTTCCAGCCGGGCGGCGGCACGACCTCGCTGACGGCCGAGCCGACGCTCGTCGGCCGCGCGGGCTACCGGCTGCGCGGGCAGTCCAGCCGCATGTTCGACAAGAAGCCGTACCGCCTGGAGCTGCGTGACGCGGCCGACGACGACCTCGACCTGCCGTTCTTCGGCATGCCGGCCGAGTCGGACTGGGTGCTGCGCGGCCCGTACGCGGACAAGTCCCTGATCCGCGAGGCGCTCGTGCTGGACCTCGGCCGGGAGATGGGTGTCGACGTGCCGCGGTACCGGTTCGTCGAGGTCTACGCGAACGACGACGCCGCTCCCGTCGCGGCGGACGACTACCGGGGCGTGTACCTGCTCCTCGAGACGATCAAGAACCAGAAGAACCGGCTCGACCTGAAGAAGCTCGACGCCGGCGACGTCACGGCGCCCGCGGTCGAGGGCGGCTACATCCTCAAGTTCGAGTGGATGGCCACGGAGGGCCCGACGCTGCGCTGCACCGGTGCCGCGGCGACGTGCTGGACGGACCTCGAGGTGCACGACCCCGACGACCTGGTGGCGCAGCAGCAGGCGTACATCACGGGGTACGTCCAGCGGCTGCACGACGTGCTGCACGGCCCGGGCCGTGCCGACCCCGCGACCGGGTACCCGTCGCTCATCGACGTGGGGTCGTTCGTCGACCTCACGATCGTGAACGAGCTCAGCCGCAACATGGACGCCTACTACCGCAGCCTCTACCTGTACAAGGACCGCGGCGGTCCGCTCACGGCCGGGCCGCTGTGGGACTTCGACCTCACGTTCGGCGTCGGCGGCTACTTCGGGAACGAGCAGACGGCGGGCTGGCAGCACCAGCAGACGCGGCAGCCCG
>JAPSIJ010000042.1 GCA_031178805.1 Cellulomonas sp.
GTCGAGGTCGTGCTCGACGTCACGCCGTTCTACGCCGAGATGGGTGGCCAGCTCGCCGACCACGGCACGATCGTGCTCGACGGCGGCGCGACCATCGAGGTCGACGACGTGCAGGCCCCGGTCAAGGGCCTGCCGGTGCACCGCGGCCGCCTGGTCGACGGCACGGTGACCCTGGACGAGCCGGGCGTCGCCACCATCGACACCGCCCGCCGCCTGGCGATCAGCCGCGCCCACACCGCGACGCACATGGTGCACAAGGCCGTCCAGGAGGCGCTCGGCCCGACCGCGACCCAGGCCGGCTCGGAGAACGCGCCCAGCCGCGTGCGGTTCGACTTCCGCTCCGGCCAGGCCGTGCCCGGCGGCGTGCTGTCCGAGGTCGAGGAGCGGGTCAACACCCGCCTGCAGGAGAACCTCGACGTCACGGACGCCGTGATGCCGATCGCCGAGGCCCGCGCGCTCGGCGCGATGGCCCTGTTCGGCGAGAAGTACGGCGACCAGGTCCGCGTCGTGTCGATCGGCGGCGACTGGTCCCGCGAGCTGTGCGGTGGCACCCACGTGCGCCGGTCCGGCGAGCTCGGCCTCGTGACGCTGCTCGGCGAGTCGTCGATCGGCTCCGGCGTCCGCCGGGTCGACGCGCTGGTCGGCGACGGCGCCTACGGCTTCCACGCCAAGGAGCACGCGCTCGTCGGGCAGCTGTCCGGCCTGCTCGGCGCCCGGCCGGACGAGCTGTCCGACCGCGTGGCCTCGCTGATGACCCGGCTCAAGGAGTCCGAGAAGGAGCTGGCGACCCTGCGCGCCGCGCAGGTGCTCGCCGCGGCGGGCTCGCTCGCGGCGTCCGCGGCGGACGTCGCGGGGACCCGCGTGGTCACCCACGACGCCGGCGAGGTCGCGGCCGACGACCTGCGCACCCTGGTGCTCGACGTCCGGTCCCGGCTCGGCGAGTCCGCGCCCGCGGTCGTCGCCGTCGGCGGCGTCGCCAAGGGCCGCCCGGTGGTCGTCATCGCGACGAACGCCGCCGCCCGCGAGCGGGGCGTCCGCGCCGGCGCGCTCGTCAAGGCCGCGTCGGGCGTGCTCGGCGGCGGCGGTGGCGGCAAGGACGACCTGGCGCAGGGCGGCGGCGCCGACGCCGCGCGCCTGCCCGAGGCCCTCGCGGGGGTCCGCGACGCGATCGGGGCGGGCGCCTGAGGCCGGGGTCGACGGTGCACGCGCACGGCGGCGGGGCCGCGGACGGGCACGGCGGCGGGGCCGCTGACCAGGTCGGCGGCGCCGCCGCGCCGGACCCCGACGCCGTCGTGCGCGGGGCCCGGCTGGCGGTCGACGTGGGCTCGGTCCGGGTCGGCCTCGCGGCCAGCGACCCGGACGGCCTGGTGGCCACGCCGGTGGCCACGCTCGCCCGCGACACCCGCCCGCCGCGGCCCGGTGACCTGCCGGCGGACCTCGCGCAGATCGTCGCCGAGGTGGCCGAGCGGAGCGCCGCGGCGGTCTACGTCGGGCTCCCGCGGCACCTGTCGGGGAAGGAAGGCGCTGCAGCCGAGGCCGCACGCGCGTACGCTGGTGCGCTGGCGCAGGCCCTCGCACCGGTTCCGGTGCGGATGGTCGACGAGCGGATGAGCACGGTGACCGCTCATCAGGCGCTGCACGCGTCCGGCCGGTCCGGGCGTCGTCACCGGGCGGTCGTCGACCAGGCGGCAGCCGTGGTGATCCTGCAGACCGCGCTCGACGCGGAGCGCTCCTCGGGCCGCCGGCCCGGCGAGCGGGTCCCGGTGACCCGCCCGGAGGACGCCCGCGACGAGCGCCCGGGGGGTCGGCAGGACGCGGGTCAGGCAGGACGAACCGAAGGGACGACCGAGTGAGCGACCTGTTCCTCGGTGCTCCGCAGCAGGAGCACCACGAGGCGCCCCCGCCCTCGCGCCGCTCGCGGCGGGACACGCAGGAGCAGCGTGCCCAGCAGCGCAAGCACCGCCGCCGCCGCACCGCGGTCGTGCTGGTGCTGGCCCTCGCCCTCGTCGGCGGCGCCGTCTTCGTCATGTGGAGCGTCGTCGGCGGCCTGTTCTCCGGCGGCGGCTCCACCGAGCAGACCGTCGAGGACTTCCCGGGCCCCGGCAGCGGCGAGGTCCAGGTGACCGTGGCCGCCGGCGACACCGGCGGCGCCATCGGCGCCACGCTCGAGGAGGCCGGCGTCGTCGCGACCGCCGGCGCGTTCACCGACGCCTACGCGGCCAACCCCGCCGCCACCGGCATCCAGCCGGGCACCTACAACCTCCTGCTGGAGATGCGCGCCGCCGACGCGGTCAACGCGCTGCTCGACGAGGCCAACCGCGCGTCGTCGCGCGTGACGATCCCCGAGGGCTACACCGCCGCGCAGATCTACCAGCGGATCTACGAGATCACCACCATCCCGGTCGAGGACCTCGAGGCGGCCGCCGCGGACCCCGCGGCCATCGGCCTGCCCGCCGAGGCCGGCGGCACCGTGGAGGGCTGGCTCTTCCCCGCGACCTACGAGGTCGAGCCCGGTGCCTCGGCGGCCAGCGTGCTCGGCCAGATGGTCCAGCGCACCACCGCCCTGCTCACCAGCAAGGGCGTCCCGCAGGACCAGTGGGAGACCGTGCTGAACAAGGCGTCGATCGTCGAGCGCGAGGGCAAGCTGGACGAGGACCGGGCCAAGATGGCGCGGGCGATCCAGAACCGGCTCGACAGCGGGATGCCGCTGCAGATCGACGCGATCGTGGCCTACGGCCTCGGCAAGTCCGGCACCGAGCTCACCACCGCGGACACCAGCGGCGCGCAGGCGCCGTACGACCCGTACAACACGTACAAGGTCGCCGGCCTGCCGCCGACGCCGATCGCCTCGCCCGGCGAGGTGTCGATCGACGCGGTGCTCAACCCGGCCGACGGCCCGTGGCTGTTCTGGGTCACGGTGAACCTCGACACCGGCGAGACCAAGTTCGCCGAGACGTACGACGAGCACCAGGAGTACGTCGCCGAGCTCCGCGCGTGGCAGGCGGCGAACGGCGGATGACGACGGGACGCCGGGCGGCCGTGCTCGGCCACCCGGTGGCCCACTCGCTGTCCCCGCGGCTGCACCGCGCCGCCTACGCCGCCCTCGGGCTCGACGACTGGTCGTACGACGCCGTCGACGTCACCGAGGAGCAGCTGCCGGGCGTGGTGGCGTCGCTCGACGGCTCCTGGGCCGGGCTGAGCCTGACCATGCCGCTGAAGCAGACCGTCATCCCGCTGCTCGACCACGTCGAGCCGCTGGCGGAGGTCGTCGGCGCCGTCAACACGGTCCTCGTGCAGCCCGGCGGCCGGCGGCCCGTCCTCACCGGGGCGAACACCGACGTGCACGGCCTCGTCGCCGCGCTCTCCGAGGGCCTGGCCGAGGCGGGCGACGTCGCGGGCGTGACGGCCGGCGGCGCGGACGCGGCGCCCGCCACCGGCCGCACCCGGACCGCGGTCGTGCTCGGCGCCGGCGCCACCGCCGCGTCCACCCTCGCGGCGCTCGCCCAGCTCGGCTGCACCGCGCCCGTCGTGCACGTGCGCTCCCTCGGCCGCACCGGCGGCCTGGCCCGCGCCGCGCACCGGATGGGCGTCGAGCCGGTGTTCCGCACCCTCGACACCGCCCTGCCCGCCATGGCCGCGGCCGACCTCGTCGTCTCCACCCTGCCGCCGCGCGCCGCCGACGACCTCGCGGCCGCGCTGCTCGCCGCCGACCTCGGGCCCCGGCCCGGCGCCGTGCTGCTCGACGCCGCCTACGACCCCCGGCCGACCGCCCTGCACGCCGCCTGGCGCGCCCGTGGCGGCGTCGCGGTGCCGGGGGAGCGGATGCTGCTGCACCAGGCCGTCGAGCAGGTGCGGCTGATGACCGGCCGGCCCGGGCCGCTCGCCGCGATGGACGGCGCGCTGGCCGCCGCGCTCGGCACGGCCCCCGACGGGTCCGACGCGGCCCCGGCCGGCACCGCGCCCGACCGGGCCGCGCCGCCCGCCTGACGGCAGGCCGGTCCCGGCTCGCCGCCGGGTCCACTTCACCCGCCCCCGCGCGTCGTTGCGCCAACCGGGCGACCCCGGTCCCTCATCTCCGGCCACCCGGCTGCCGATGGTGCCTTCGGGGCAGGTGAACGGACCTGTCCTGCGACGGAGGGACACGGGGTGAAGCAGCTCGGCGAGATCCTGCTGGACGAGGGCCTGGTCAGCGAGGCGCAGCTCATGGCGGCGCTGGACGAGCAGATGGCCCGGGGGCAGTCCCTGGGCCGGACGCTGGTCGAGATCGGGATCCTCACCGAGGGTCAGCTGGTCGCGGCGCTCGCGCGCCAGGTGGGCATGTCGTTCGTCGACCTCGACGAGTACCAGGTCGACCGTGCGGCGGTGTCGATGGTGCCCGCGGCGCTCTGCCGGCGGTACACGGTGCTCCCGGTCGGCTTCCAGGACGGCGCGCTCGTGCTCGCGACCGCGGACCCCGGCAACGTCGTCGCGGTCGACGACGTGCGCACCGTCTCCGGCATGACCGTGCTGCCGATCGTCGCGACGTACGAGAACCTCAGCCGGGCGATCGAGCGGTTCTGCCGCGCCGACGGCGAGATGGAGGACCTGTCCTCGGCGTTCGAGGAGGAGCAGGCGCACGCGGAGGTCGACCTCACGAGCCTCGGCGGCAGCGTCGACGACGACGCGCCCATCGTCCGGTACGTCAACCTGCTCGTCACCCAGGCGATCTCCGACCGGGCCTCCGACATCCACATCGAGCCGACCGAGCACGACCTGCGCGTCCGGTACCGGATCGACGGCGTGCTGCACGAGATGCAGCGCTCGCCCAAGCAGATCCAGGGCGGCGTCATCTCCCGCGTGAAGATCATGTCGGACATCGACATCGCGGAGCGGCGCAAGCCGCAGGACGGCCGGATGTCGGTCACCCACAACGGGCGCAAGATCGACCTGCGCGTGGCGACGCTGCCGACCGTGTGGGGCGAGAAGATCGTCATGCGGATCCTGGACAACTCCACCGCCAGCCTGGACCTGCGGGACCTGGCGTTCCTCGAGCACAACTACGAGACGTACCGCGAGGCGTACACCAAGCCCTACGGCATGATCCTCGTCACCGGGCCGACGGGGTCGGGCAAGTCGACGACGCTGTACGCGACGCTGAACGCGGTGTCCAAGCCGGAGATCAACGTGATCACCGTCGAGGACCCGGTGGAGTACCGGCTGCCCGGCATCAACCAGGTGCAGGTGAACCCGAAGGCGGGCCTGACGTTCGCTGGCGCCCTGCGCTCGATCCTGCGGTCCGACCCGGACGTGGTGCTGCTGGGTGAGATCCGCGACCACGAGACCGCGCAGATCGCGATCGAGGCGGCCCTCACCGGCCACCTCGTGCTGTCCACGCTGCACACCAACGACGCCCCCTCGGCCGTCACCCGCCTCGTCGAGATGGGCATCGAGCCGTTCCTCGTCGGCTCCGCGCTCGACGCCGTGGTCGCCCAGCGGCTCGCCCGCCGGCTGTGCAGCAAGTGCTGCGAGCCGTACACGCCGACCGAGACGGAGCTGATCGGCGCGCGGTTCCCGTGGGTGCCGGGGGAGGAGCTGCCGCAGATGTACCGCCCCGTCGGCTGCGTCGCCTGCTCCCGCACCGGCTACCGCGGGCGCGTGGCCCTGCACGAGGTCATGGAGGTCACCGAGGACATCGAGCGGCACGCGGTCGCCCGGTCGTCGTCCGCCGACATCGCCGCCACGGCCCGGCAGCAGGGGATGATCTCGCTCCGCGACGACGGCTGGCAGAAGGTGCTGCTCGGCCAGACCTCGCTCGAGGAGATCCTCCGGGTGGTCGCGTGAGCACGCCGCCGTCCGCCGAACGGCTCAAGAGCCGGCGGCGCCCGGCCGATGGAAGCACTCGAGACGGTGCTGCACCCCAGCGGCCCGGTACGGGAAGGAATCGCCGGTGAGCGACCACCTCGGGGCACACCCGCACGCGCAGCCACTGCTGCCGCCCTACGACCCGGCGACCGTGGTCGGGACCGACGCCGGAGCCCCCGGAGCCTGGGCGCCGCAGCCGCCGGCTGCTGCCGCCCCGGCCGTGAGCGTGCCGCAGCAGCACGGCGCCGTCCCCTCGCTCGCGCCCGCTGCGGCGGCGCAGCCTGCCCCTCGTCCTCCCGTGCCGCCGCGATCCGACGCCGCTGTGCCGTCCGGGCCGGCGCCCGGGACGCGCGCCGCCATGCGCGCAGGCACCGCGCCGCGAGCGGGCATGGGCGCCCAGGCCCGAGAGGGTGACCTCGCGCTCGACTCGGTCCTGCGCGCGATGGTCGAGGCCGGGGCCTCCGACCTCCACCTGACGGCCGGTGCGCCGCCCACCGTCCGGCTGTCCGGTGCCCTGCAGCCCCTGGACGGGTTCTCGCCCATGGAGCCCGAGTCGCTGCGGAGGTCCCTGTACGCGGTTCTCACCCAGAAGCAGCGCGAGAAGTTCGAGGCGAACCTGGAGCTGGACCTGTCGTACTCCGTGCGCGGCCTCGCGCGGTTCCGCCTCAACCTGTACCAGCAGCGGGAGGCGATCGGCGCGGCCTTCCGTGTCATCCCCTACGAGATCAAGCCGCTCGAGCAGCTCGGCGTCCCCCCGGTGGTCGCGAACTTCGCCGGGATGCCGCGCGGGCTGGTCCTGGTGACGGGTCCGACCGGGTCGGGCAAGTCCACCACGCTGGCCTCGATCATCGACCTCGCCAACCGCACGCGCCCGGACCACATCATGACGGTCGAGGACCCGATCGAGTTCCTGCACCGGCACAAGAAGGCGCTGATCAACCAGCGGGAGGTGGGGGAGGACACCCACTCGTTCGCGAGTGCGCTCAAGCACGTGCTGCGGCAGGACCCGGACATCATCCTGGTCGGCGAGATGCGCGACCTCGAGACCATCTCGGTCGCCCTCACGGCTGCTGAGACCGGGCACCTCGTGTTCGCGACGCTGCACACGCAGGACGCGGCCCAGACGATCGACCGCATCATCGACGTGTTCCCCTCGCACCAGCAGGCGCAGGTCCGCACGCAGCTCGCCGGCGCGATCCAGGGCGTCGTCTGCCAGACCCTGTGCAAGCGCGCGGACCGGCCTGGGCGCACCGTGGCCACCGAGGTCATGGTCGCCACGCCGGCGATCCGGAACCTCATCCGCGAGGGCAAGACGCATCAGATCTACTCCGCCATGCAGGCCGGCGCGCAGCAGGGCATGCACACGATGGACCAGCAGCTGGCCGAGCTCGTGAAGGCGGGCCGGATCTCGTACGAGACCGGGCTGGAGAAGTGCCACCACCCGGAGGACTTCAACCGCCTCACCGGCCGGTTCGGTGCGGCGGCGCCGATCGCCCAGGGCGGTATGCCGGCGCAGAACGCGCTGTACGAGACGTTCCCGACGCCGGCCGCTCCGCCGTCGGCGCCCTACGCGCAGCCCGGAGGGCCCCGCTGATGACCGACGCACGTGTCTTCGAGTACGCCGTCCGGGACCGCGAGGGCAAGGTGGTCAAGGGCCGGATCGAGGCGGCCAACCAGGCAGCGGTCGCCAACCGCCTCCGGACGATGGGCCTCGCCCCGACGTCCATCACCGAGGTGCAGACGACCGGGCTGCAGCGGGAGATCACCATCCCGGGGTTCGGCGAGAAGATCACGCTCAAGGACCTGGCGGTGATGTCGCGGCAGATGGCGACGATGATCTCCGCCGGGCTGTCCCTCATCCGCACGCTGGCGATCCTGGCGGACCAGACGGAGAGCAAGCCGCTGGCGAAGGTCCTCGGCCAGGTGCGCTCGGACGTGGAGACCGGCCAGTCGCTCTCGGTCGCGCTCGGCAAGCATCCGGAGGCCTTCCCCCCGCTGATGATCAACATCATCCGCGCGGGTGAGGTCGGCGGCTTCCTGGAGCGGTCCCTGGTCTCTGTCGCGGAGAACTACGAGGCGGAGGTCAAGCTCCGCGCCAAGATCAAGTCGGCGATGACCTATCCCGTGATGGTGTTCATCATGGCGATCATCGCGGTCGCCGCGATGCTCATCTTCATCGTTCCGGTTTTTCGCGACATGTACGCGAACCTGGGCGGCACGCTGCCCGTCCCGACGTTGATCCTGGTGTACATCTCCAATGTCATGAAATGGGCGGTGGTCCCGCTCGTCATCGCGGTCGTGGCCGCGACCGCGTGGTGGCGCAGGCACAAGAACGACGCCCCGGTGCGCGAGCGGCTGGACCCCCTCAAGCTGAAGACGCCCGTGTTCGGGCAGCTGATGCGCAAGATCGCTGTCGCGCGGTTCGCCCGGAACTTCGGCACCATGATGGGGGCCGGCGTGCCGCTGCTGCAGGCGCTGGAGATCGTCGGCCAGACCTCCGGCAACTGGGCGATCGAGCGCGCGGTCGCGGACGTCCAGGAGGCCGTCCGTCGAGGTGAGACGCTCAGCGGTCCGCTCGGCCGACACCCCGTCTTCCCGCCGATGGTGGTGCAGATGCTCGCGGTCGGCGAGGACTCGGGGGCCATGGAGACGATGCTCGAGAAGGTCGCGGAGTTCTACGACCAGGAGGTCGAGTCGACCACGGAGCAGCTCACCAGCCTGATCGAGCCGCTGATGATCGCATTTCTCGGAGTCGTCGTCGGCGGGATGATCGTGGCCCTCTACCTGCCCATCTTCAACGTCTTCAACCTGATCGAGTAGCGTGCGGCCGAACGGGTGAAACGACGATCACCCGGATCGGGGACTCAAGATCTCCCGGCGGCCGGCCGATGCCATGGGTGCAGGAATGACCGGCCGGTTCCGGTCGGATGGATCAGAACTTTTCAGACATCGGGAGCCCCAGCATGATCGCTCGTTACCGCAAGGCCATGGAGAACAAGGAGCAGGGCTTCACGCTCGTCGAGCTCCTCGTGGTCATCATCATCATCGGCATCCTCGCCGCCATCGCCGTGCCGGTGTACCTGAACCAGCAGGCGAAGGCCAAGGACTCGGCCGCCAAGTCGGACCTGGGCAACGCCAAGATCGCGGTCGCCTCGGCCCTGGTCGACTCGCCGAACGCCACGACGATCACCTTCGGCGAGACCGACACGCCGGGTGACGACGCCGCGACGGTGAAGTTCGAGTGGAGCGAGGGCGTGGAAGGTGACGACGCCGTCACGATCCTGGACGACGGCACGTTCACGATCGAGGCCAAGTCCGCGACCGACAACGTGTTCGTGGTCGACGAGACCGGTGGCATCAAGCCGAAGGCCGAGGCCGGCGCCGAGGGCTGATCGCCCGCACCACCAGCACCACCTCCAGGGGCGGGGCCACGCGCGAGCGCGGTCCCGCCCCTGGGGCGCGAGATCCCGGCGGCGCGCCGGGGACCGGACGGGCACAACGAGGGAGGTCGGCAGTGGGATCGCTCCTGGAGCGTGCACGGACGGCGGCGCCGGATGAGCGTGATGCCGGAGTGGGCATCGTGGAGATCCTCGTCGCGATGGCGATCTTCGGACTCGTCATGGTGGCGGCCGTACCGCTGCTGCTGTCCTCCTCGGTGCAGACGGCGCGGGCGGCGCAGCTCGCGACGGCGAGCCAGATCGCGAACCAGCAGCTCGAGCGCGCGCGGGGCGCGGCGACGTCGTGCGACCAGCTGCGGGCCCACCTCGGCGCCTCGTCGGAGACGGCGGAGTCGCAGGTGCACGATTCCCGCGGCATCACGTACAACGTGACGGAGACGGCACCGACCGCGATCGCATGCCCGGCGGCGTCGGGGCTCGTGGAGTACACCGTGACGGTGCGCGCCGACACGAACGCGTCAGCGCGTCCCGTCACGTCGACGGTCACCACGCAGATCTGGGTCGGCAAGGCGTGAGCACCGGTCGCGGGCGGGCGTGGCTGCGGCGCCGCGTCGGACGCCACGACGGCGATGCCGGCATGTCGCTGGCCGAGCTGCTCGCCTACATGATCCTCTCGGGCATCGTGCTCGCGATCGTCGGCACGCTCGTCGTCAGGGTCCTGGTCACGCAGCGCGACGTGCGCGAGCAGGCGACCGCGTCCAGCGCCTCCCAGGTGGTGCTGACCGACATGCAGGGCGCCCTCCGCAACGCCGTGGCCGTGCGCACACCGTCGGGCTTCGGCGGCCGGCTCCTGCTCGTCAAGACGCGCACCGGCGACGACGACGCGGACCCGACCTCGTTCCAGTGCCGCGGGTGGTACGTCGACACGGCGACCGGGGAGCTGCGGACGGTCCGGGGGGCGCCGGGCGGGACGGCACCGACGCGGGGCCTGACGGCCGCCTCCGACCTGTCGGGCTGGACCGTGGCGCTCGACGGGGTGCGGCCGTCGACGAGCGCGGGGGCGCCCCTGCCGGTGTTCACCGCCGAGGGCGCCACGGGCGCCCACATCCGCTTCGAGGTCGCCGACGGCCAGGACGGGTCCAGCCTCACCATCACCTCCGCCGCGATCCCGCGGCCGCAGGGCACGAGCACGGGTGGAGACACATGTTTCTGATGCGACGGTTCCGGACGGCTCCGCGGGACGGCGGCAGCGCGCTGATCACTGTCATCGCGATCGCGGCGGTCGTCGCGATCGTCAGCGCGACCATGGTCGCCACCGTCTCGTTCGCCACGGGCACGAGTGCGCTCACCCGGGCGACGGTGCAGGCGCAGGCCTCGGCCGAGGACGCGATCGACAGCACGCTCGCTCAGATGTCGCTCTTCACCAAGGGTGCTGAGAGCAGCTTCCCGTGCGCCCTGCCGTACAACGAGGAGACGGCCGCCGGTGCGGTGAGCACCACGGTGACGCTGCGTTACCGGACGGAGGGAGCCGCGTCGCTCTCCTGCCCCGTCCCGACGTCGATGCCGGTCGTCGAGGCCGAGGTGACCGCCACGTCCGAGGTCGTCCTCGCGACGGGCGGCGGCCAGCGGACCGCCGTCCGCACCGTCAAGCAGCGGCTGTCCGTGACGGACGTGGACAGCGGCGAGTCCCTGTTCGGCTACGGCATCTTCTCGGGGGCGTCGTTCACCGCGACCAACACCTTCTACATCGAGGGCGGCGGGCTGCACACGAACGGCAGCTACGGGTGCAACAGCGCCGGCACGATCCTGGGCCCCGTGACCGCGACCGGCGGTGTCAGCATCACCAACGGCTGCGTGGCCCAGAGCGTCAAGGCCGGCGGGACGTACACCTGCTCGTCGTCGGGCGGGGTGACCGGCGACGTCACGGCGGCCGGCACCGGCACCTCGAGCCTGACCAACGGCTGCACGATCGGCGGCAGCCTGCGCACGACCGGCCCCATCCAGGTCACGACCGCGACGCCCCGGGTCGCCGGGAACATGATCTCCGCCGCCGGTGGCATCTCCGTGAGCAACACCGGGCCCATCGTGGCGGGATACGGACGAGCCGGCGGCGCGATCTCCGGGGCAGCGACGATGAGCACCGTCTTCGCGGGCGGGCACACGGCGAACAGCCCGAGCGCGGCGCCCGACGCACCGCCCGCCGAGGTCATGCCCGCCATCACGTGGACCGACCTGCAGGCGGCCGGCTGGCAGCAGAAGACGGTCAGCCAGTGGATCAACGAGAGCGCCGCGGCGAACGGCGCCCCGAGCTGGGCGTCGGGCCGGACGCCGGGGACCTGCTCCGCGGATGCGGCGAACTACGGCATCAACGGGGCCATGAAGGCGCTCGACCAGCCCACGCTGATCGACGCGCGTTCGTGCGACGTGACGTTCCAGAACATCACCGTGAACCTCAAGGACGATCTGACGCTCGTCGTGAAGAGCTTCTCGACGAACAACAGCCTCCGGGTCACGTCCTCGAAGAACGGCGCGAAGCTGCGCATCATCGTCCCCGTGCCCGAGGGGGCGAGCACGTGCTCGGCGACGCTCCCGTCGTCGGCGAAGGGGACCTTGGACATGAAGAACAGCGTCGTGTTCGACGACAATGTCGACGTGCTCCTCTACACGAACGGCAAGGTCAGCTTCACGAACTCGGTCGACCTGCACGGGGCCGTCTACACGTGCCAGCTGCAGGCGTCCGTCGCGACGACGATCATCCACTCCGACATGACCCCGCCCGGCATGGAGGGTCCCGAGAGCGGGTTGTACGCCTTCGACCAGGTGGCGCGGTACAACCTCGCGCCCGGCTCGGCTGGCTGATCGGGTCGGTTCCGTGATCCTCATCGTCGGCCTCGCGGGACTCCTCGGCCTCGCCGTCGGGTCGTTCCTGAACGTGGTGGTCTGGCGCGTGCCCCGCGGCGAGTCGGTCGTGGCACCGCCCAGCTCCTGCCCGCGGT
>JAPSIJ010000404.1 GCA_031178805.1 Cellulomonas sp.
ACGTGATGGTCGGCCGGTCCTTGGGCAGGCCGCCGAACAGGCTGAGCCGGCCCTGCGGGGCGAGCATCTGCAGCGCCTGCTCCTGCGCGGCGCCCGAGGCGGCGGCCGTGATGACCACCGACGGGCCACGGCCCCCGGTGGCCTCGCGGACCGCCTGGACCGGGTCCACCTCGGCCGCGCAGATGGCCACGTCGGGCTGCACGACGGCGGCGGCGAGGTCGAGGCGCTCGCGGCTGAGCTCGACCAGCAGCACCTGCTCGGCGCCGCGCGCCCGGGCCAGCCGGACGTGCAGGCAGCCGATCGGCCCCGAGCCGACGACGACCACGACGTCGCCCTTGCGGACGTCGATGATCTCCTGGGCGTTGATCGCGCAGGCGAACGGCTCGGCGACGGAGGCCTCCGCGAAGGACACGCCCTCGGGGATGCGGTTCAGCCCGTCGACCTCCAGCACCTCCCGGGGGACCACCATCAGCGGCGCGAAGCCGCCGTCGAAGTCGTAGCCCATCGACACCTGGTTCGGGCAGATCGTCATGGCGCCCGCGCGGCAGAACTCGCACCGGCCGCACGGGATGGCCGCGATCACCTGCACGCGGTCGCCGGGGGCCCAGCCCTCGACGCCCTCGCCGACCTCGACCACCTCGCCGGCGATCTCGTGCCCCATCACGCGCGGCGGGACGATGCGCTGGTGCCCGGAGGTCGCGATCTTCACGTCCGTCCCGCACATCGAGCAGGCGCGCACGCGCAGCAGCACCTCGCCCGGACCGGCGGACGGCTCGGGGGCGTCCTCGAGGCGCACGTCCCCGGGGGCGTAGAAGCGGAAGACCTTCATCTCTCTCCTTCGTCGTTCGGCGTCCGGCCCGCGCGGGGTGCGCGGGCCGGGGTCAGGCCCGCACCACGCGCGGGCCGGCGGTCTCGATCTCGTCGGCCAGCCCCGGGTCGACGCCCGAGTCGGTGACGAGGGCGTCGACGGCGGCGAGCGGCGCGACCACCGCGAGCCCGGTGCGGCCGACCTTGGTCCGGTCGGCGAGCACGACCACCCGCCGGGCGGCCGCGACGAGTGCCCGCTTGACGGTGGCCTCGGCCAGGTCCGGCGTGGACAGGCCGTGCTCGACGGACACGCCGTTGGTGCCGAGGAACGCCACGTCCACCCGCACGTCGGCGAGCGCGCGCTCGGCCCAGGCGCCCACGGCGGCCAGGGTGCGGGGGCGGACGGTGCCGCCGACGAGGTGCAGGGTGACCCGGGGGAGCGCTGCGAGCGCCGTCGCGACCGGCAGGGCGTGGGTGACGACGGTCAGCTCGCGGTCGGCGGGCAGCAGCTCGGCGAGCCGGACCGTGGTCGACCCGGCGTCGATCAGCACGGAGCCGCCGGCGGGCAGCTCGTCGAGGGCGGCGCGGGCGATCCGGTCCTTCTCGGCGGCGAGCACCTGCTGGCGCTGCGCGAGGGCCGGCTCGTGGTCGAGGCGCTCCACGGGGACGGCACCGCCGTGCACCCGGCGGAGCAGCCCCATCCGCTCCAGCGCCGTCAGGTCGCGCCGGACGGTCTCCGGCGTGACGTCGAGGTCGCCGGCGAGCGCCTGCACCTCGACGCGGCCGGCGGCGCGCGCGGTGGTGAGGATGACGCTGTGGCGTTCGGGCGGGTACATGACGGCGGTGTCCTGTCCTGGTGCTCCGTGCCCGGCCTCCGCGTCGGGCAGGACCCACTGTGGCCCCGCTCACAGCGCCGAGTCAACAAGAACGCAGAAACCCGGAGCGAACCGGGCAGGGATGCGGGGCGAAACGCAGGACGAGTGCGGCGGGCGCTGCCTCGTGACGCCCGGAACAAACCACCCCGCCGGCGCGTTCTACCCGGTGCCATGAAGAAGCGATACGAGGACCTCGAGCAGGAGGACGGCACCGTCGTGCGCTACCAGCGCCACGGCAACGGCGGCGGACTGGTCGCCAAGGGAGCCGTCGTGGACGACAGCGCCTACGTCGCGGAGACGGCGTGGGTCGATCCCGGCGCGCGGGTGGAGGCCCGTGCCCGGATCGGGCAGCACTGCTGGCTGGAACCCGGTGCGCGGGTGGCGGTCGCCGCCACCGTCGACTCGCACGTGCGGGTCGGCCGCGGCGCGAGCGTCGGGCCCGGCGCCCGGGTGGGCACCCGCAGCGAGCTCGGCGCCGACGCGCGCCTGGACGCCCGCGTGGTGGTCGAGCCCGAGACCCGGGTGCGGCCCGGCGCGGTGGTGCCCCAGCAGAAGCGCGCGGACCGGCGGCTCTCGGTCTCCTGACCGGGGGCTGAGCGGCCGGACGCGGCGCCCCGACGGGCGGGGCGGCGGGCGCGTGGCGATACTGGGCCGGTGCCCACCCTCGCCACCGTCGCCGCCCGCGCCGAGGACGCGGTCAACGCCGCCGTCGTGCGGCTGCTGACCCGCCGCGGCTACACCCCGCGCGTGGTCGCGTACCCCTCCTACGGGACGGTCGACCGGCCGCGGGTGCGCGCCCGCGTGCTGCTGACCGCCAAGGACGCGCCGACCCCCGGCAGCGTGGAGCGCCGCGGCTGGCGCAACCTGCTGTCCGCCGAGCTGCCCGGTGCGGTGGTCCGCGTGCGCAGCGCGCCCGCCGACGACCCCGCCGGCACCGAGCTGGCCGTCGTGCGCGCCGACCGCGGCGGCTACGTGGACGCGCCGGTGGCGACCACGCTCGAGCCGGGCTGGCAGACGCTCTACCTCACCGTGGACGGCGGCGAGGGCGACGTGCCCGCCCCGGTGCAGATCGTGGACCCCGCGGCCACGCACGGCATCGTCAGCGACATCGACGACACGGTGCTGGTGACGATGGTGCCGCGCCCGCACCTCGCGGCGTGGAACTTCCTCGTGCGGTCCGAGGGCCGGCGCAAGCCCGTGCCCGGCATGCCCGAGCTGTACGGGCGGCTGACCGCGACGCACCCCGACGCGCCGGTGTTCTACCTGT
>JAPSIJ010000405.1 GCA_031178805.1 Cellulomonas sp.
TCGCGTGGTTCGTCACGACGACGTCCGCGGCCCGGGCGGCGGCGCGGGCGCGCTCCGGGAAGCACTCCTCCAGCAGCGGGCACCGCTGGCCCAGGCACTCCAGCGAGGTGACCGACACCTGCCGCCACGCGCGGTCGCTGACGCCGGGGACCAGGTCGTCCCGGTCGCCCGACTCCGTCTCCTCCGCCCACTCGCGCAGCCGGACCACCTGAGCGCCGAGCGACTCCTTCTCCGGCGCCTCCCCCTCCGCGGCCTCCGTGGTGGCCGGGTGGTCGGCAGCACCGCGGTCGCCGAGGTCGAACAGCATGCCCTGGTCGTCCGGCGGGTAGCCGCCGCCGGTCTTGTGCACGCAGACGTAGTTGTGCCAGCCCTTGAGCAGCGCCACCCGCGGCGGCCGCGGCAGCTCGGGGGCCAGGGCGTCGGCGACCAGCGGCAGGTCGCGGGTCATCACCTGGCGCTGCAGGGCGAGCGTCGCCGTGGACACCACGACGCGCTCGTCCTCGAGCACCGCGTGCCGGACGGCGGGCACCAGGTAGCCGAGCGACTTCCCCGTGCCGGTGCCGGCCTGCACCATGACGTGCTCGCCCTTGGCGACGGCGTCGGCGACCTCGCGGGCCATCCGGCGCTGCCCCTCGCGGGGCGCGCCGCCCAGCGCCGCGACCGCCACGTCGAGCAGGTGGTCGACGTCAGGGGTCTCGGGCACCCGGACAGGGTAGTCGCGTCCGGGCCCTCCCCCCGACCCCCTACCGGTCGCGGACGGCGGCCGCGGACAGCTCGGTCGCGAGCCCCTCGTCGACCCGCCCCCGCAGCGCGGTGCCCTGCGGCGTGTGCTCCTCGGAGTCGATCTCGCCGCTCTCGTGCACCCGGTGCACCAGGTCGCCCCGGTCGTACGGGATCACGACGTCGACGGTCACGCCGGGCCGCGGCAGCTGGTCCGCGATCACGGCCTGCAGCGCCTCGATGCCCTCGCCGGTGTGCGCGGACACCACGACGGCGCCGTGCTCGCGGGACCGCAGCCGCGCCAGGGCCTCGGGCTCGGCCAGGTCGGCCTTGTTCAGCACGATGATCTCGGGCACGTCCATCGCGCCCGGGATGTCGGCGAACACGTGCCGCACCGCGGCGATCTGCCCCTCGGGGTCCGGGTGCGAGGCGTCCACGACGTGCAGCACCAGGTCCGCGTCGGCGACCTCCTCCAGCGTCGAGCGGAACGCCTCGACCAGCTGGTGCGGCAGGTTGCGCACGAACCCGACCGTGTCGGCCAGCGTGAACACCCGGCCGTCGGCGGCCTGCGCGCGCCGGACCGTCGGGTCCAGGGTGGCGAACAGCGCGTTCTCCACCAGGACGCCCGCGTCGGTCAGCCGGTTCAGCAGCGAGGACTTGCCGGCGTTGGTGTACCCGGCGATCGCGACCGACGGGATCGCGTTCTTCCGGCGGGACGCGCGCTTGGTGGCGCGCGCCGGCTCCATCGCGGCGATCTCCCGGCGCAGCTTGGCCATCCGGTCGCGGATGCGCCGGCGGTCCAGCTCGATCTTGGTCTCACCGGGACCGCGCGAGCCCATGCCCGCGCCGGCGCCGCCGACCTGGCCACCGGCCTGCCGGGACATCGACTCGCCCCAGCCGCGCAGGCGCGGGAGCAGGTACTCCAGCTGCGCCAGCTCGACCTGCGCCTTGCCCTCCCGGGACTTGGCGTGCTGGGCGAAGATGTCGAGGATCAGCGCGGTGCGGTCGACGACCTTGACCCGCACGACGTCCTCCAGCGCGCGGCGCTGGGACGGGGCGAGCTCGCCGTCGACGATCACGGTGTCGGCCCCGACCGCGGCCACCAGGCCGGCGAGCTCGGCCGCCTTGCCGGAGCCGAGGTAGGTGCTCGGGTCCGGGTTCTGCCGGCGCTGCAGCAGGCCGTCGAGCACCTCGGAGCCGGCGGTCTCGGCGAGCGCCGCGAGCTCGCGCAGCGAGATCTCCGCCGTCTGCTGCGTCGTGCCCGCCGGGCCCCACAGGCCCACCAGGACGACGCGCTCGAGGCGCAGCTGCCGGTACTCGACCTCGGTGACGTCCTGCAGCTCGGTCGACAGCCCGGCGACCCGGCGCAGCGACGTGCGCTCCTCCAGGTCGAGCTGCTCGCCGTCGTAGGCGGTGTGCACCGTGTCGCCGTCGTGGACCGCCGTGCCCGCCCGTGCGAGCACGCGCGCCACGACGTCGTCGGCGACCCGCTGCGCGTCGCGCGCGGCCTGCTGCACGTCCACCTCGGTCTCCGGGACGTCCTGCTCGCGAGTCGAGGGGTTCTGGGGGTCGTTCACGCGGTTCCTTCGGGGTCCGGGTCGGCCTGCTCCGTCGGCACGGCCGTCCCTCAAGCGTGGCACGCGCCCGGGTCGCACGCGAGGCAATTCGCCACCGGCGGACGCCCGGATAGGGTCGCGGCGTGACCGGCACCGAGCACTACTTCACCGCGGAGCCCGCCTCCCCCGACGAGCGCCGCACCCGCACGGTGCACCTCGCCGGCCGGGACGTCACCGTCGAGACGGCCGGCGGCGTGTTCTCCCCCGACCACCTCGACGGCGGGACCGAGGTGCTGCTCCGGCACGTCCCCGACCCGCCGCGGGACGGCGCGCTGCTGGACCTGGGCTGCGGCTGGGGCCCCGTCGCGCTCACCCTCGGGCTGCTGTCCCCCGGCGCGCAGGTGTGGGCGGTGGACGTCAACGAGCGCGCCCTCGACCTGACCCGGCGGAACGCCGCCGCCCTCGACCTGCCCGGCGTCCGCGCGGCGCGCCCGGAGGACGTGCCCGACGACGTGCGGTTCGCCGCGATCTGGTCCAACCCGCCGATCCGGGTCGGCAAGGAGACGCTGCACGCCATGCTCCGGCTCTGGCTGCGCCGGCTGGTGCCCGGCGGCGAGGCGTACCTGGTCGTCGCCAAGAACCTCGGCTCGGACTCGCTGCTGCGCTGGCTC
>JAPSIJ010000406.1 GCA_031178805.1 Cellulomonas sp.
CCGAAGTCGCCGCCCCCGAAGTCGCCGCCGAACCCGCCGCCGTCGCCCCAGCCGCCGTCGCCGCCCCAGCCGCCGTCGGCCGAGACGTCGCCGCCGTCCGCGCCGACGTCCCCCTCCGCACCGGCGTCCGCGCCGGCCTCGTCCGCGCCGGCCTCGCCCGCACCGCCCGAGTCCGACAGGTCGAACAGGCTGTCGGCGATCGCCGTGCCGACGAAGGCGCCCGCGACGCTGGCGAGCAGCGAGCCCGCGATCATGCCGCCCATGCCCATGCCCATGCCGCCGGCCGCGCCCATCCCGCCGCCGCCGGGGCGGCCGAGCGTGCGCTCGAGCGTGCCCGGCTGCCGGAGCTCGGCGCGGGTCGCCATCCGCGCGAGCGCGCGCGGGTCGTCCGAGGTCGCCCGCTCCGCCGGGGGCACCTGCGCCGACACCTCGGCGAGCACCTGCCGGCGCTGCTCCGGGGTCAGCTGCGCGAACGCCTCGGCGTGCGCCTGCTCGATCGCGTCCGGCGGCGCCGTGCGGAGCAGGTAGCGGTAGCGCTCGACGGCGGCCTCGTCCGGGTCGGTCGCCCCGCGCGCGGGCTGCGGCGCGGCGTACGGCTGCGGCGCGTAGCCGCGGGTGTCGCGGCTCTCGCGGCCGAGCAGGCGGTCCAGGAACCCCATGGTCGTCCCCTCTCGTCGCCGCCGCCGGTGCGGGGCGCTCAGCGGTCGAACGGTCCGGCGGTGACGCCGGTTCCCCGGCCGGGCGGGGTCCGTCCAGCATCGCCCGGCCCGGGGACCGCCCGCCACCGGACCGCGGGCCCGGTGCCCGAACCCGGTCCGCGGAACCGGTGCGCCGGGGCCCGCGTCTGCCCTAGCGTGGCGCCATGGCCCCGCGGCGGCGTCCGAGCCCGCGGCGCATGTCCGTCGTGAGGGCGGTGGCGCTGCTGCTGGCGTTCGTGCTCACCGCCGGGGTGGGCGGGCTGCTGACCGCGGCGCTGGTGCTGCCGACCGTCGCGGTCGCGGACGGCACCACGGACCTGGCCGTGCAGGCGTTCGAGGACCTGCCGAGCGAGCTCGAGCGGCAGCCGCTGTCCGAGAAGTCCACCGTGCTCGCCGCGGACGGCACCACGGTCCTCGCCCGGTTCTGGGCGGAGAACCGCGAGGTCGTGCCGCTGGCGGCGGTGTCCCGGCCGCTGCAGGACGCGGTGGTCGCCACCGAGGACCGGCGGTTCTTCCAGCACGGCGGCATCGACCCGGAGGGCATGCTCCGCGCGCTGGTGCGCAACCTGCAGCACCCGGGGCAGACGCAGGGCGCCTCGACGCTGACCCAGCAGTACATCAAGAACGTGCTGATCGAGCGGGCGGTGCGCTCCGGGGACCTGGTCGCGGCCGAGGCGGCGCGGGAGGCGGACGGCGCGGAGGGCTACGCCCGCAAGCTCCGCGAGGCGAAGCTGGCCATCGCGCTCGAGAAGGAGATGACCAAGGACCAGATCCTCGAGGCGTACCTCAACATCGCCCAGTTCGGCCTGAACACCTACGGGGTGCAGGCGGCCGCGCAGCGGTACTTCAGCAAGCCGGCGGCGGAGATCACGTACCTGGAGGCGGCGACGATCGCCGGCGTGACGCAGAGCCCCACGGCCTTCGACCCGGTCCGCAACCCCGAGGTCGCGCAGCAGCGCCGCGACGTGGTGCTGCGGCTGATGCACGAGCAGGGCTACGTCACGGCGGACGAGCTCGCCGCGGGGCTGGCGACGCCGCTGCCGGGCACGCTGCGGGTCGACAGCACCCCGGTCGGCTGCATGGCGGCCGACGCGGCGGTGCGCGGGTCCGGGTACTTCTGCGACTACGTGACGAAGGTGGTGCGGCACGACCCGGCGTTCGGCGAGACCCCGGAGGAGCGCGTCGACCGGCTGTACCGGGGCGGCCTGACCATCGTCACCACGCTCGACCCGCGCGAGCAGACCATCGCCGACGAGGAGGTGGAGCACGGCGTCCCGGTCGCGGACCCGTCCGGCGTCGCCACCGCGCTGGTGACGGTCGAGCCCGGCACCGGCCGGATCACGTCGATGGCGCAGAACCGGGTCTACAACAACACCCAGGAGCACGCCGACCGGGAGACGGCGGTGAACTACAGCACGGACTTCGCCTACGGGGGCGGCAGCGGCTTCCCGCCGGGGTCGACGTTCAAGCCGTTCACCCTCGCCCAGTGGGTCAAGGAGGGGCACAGCCTGAGCGAGACCGTGAACGCCACCCGGTTCTCCTACCGGTTCCGGGAGTTCTCGGCGCCGTGCACCGGCCTGGCCGCGAGCACGGAGTACCGGTTCGCCAACGCCGAGGGCCCGCGGTCCGGGGGCGTGATGTCCGTGCTGGACGCCACCCGCAACTCCGTGAACTCCGGGTACATCGCGATGGCCTCGCAGCTCGACCTGTGCGGGATCATGGACACGGCCACGGCGCTGGGCATCCACAAGGCGGGCGGGCAGTCGGGCGACGGCGCGTTCGACCCGCTGCCGGCCAACGTCCTGGGCTCGGACTCCGTGGCCCCGCTGGCGATGGCCGCCGCGTTCGCCGCCTTCGCCGCCGGCGGCACGTACTGCACGCCGGTCGCGATCACCTCGGTCGTGGACGCCGACGGCGCCGCGCTGCCGGTGCCCGCCGCGTCCTGCACCCCGGGCGCCCTGGAGCCGCGGGTGGCGAACGCGGTGAACCACGCCCTGCAGAACGTGTGGAGCGGGACCGCGAGCACCGACCCGCCGCCCTTCCCGTCCGCCGGCAAGACGGGCACCACCTCGCAGAACGAGCACACCTGGTTCGTCGGCTACACCCCGCTGCGCGCGACGGCCGTCTGGGTGGGGCACGCGGAGGCGATGGTGCCGATGCAGCGGGTCACCATCAACGGCCGGTACATCCGCAACGTGTTCGGCTCGTCGGTCGCGGTGCCGATCTGGAAGGGCTTCATGACCCGCAC
>JAPSIJ010000407.1 GCA_031178805.1 Cellulomonas sp.
GCCACCCGCTCCCCCGCCAGGTCGCCGCCGGTCTCCTCGATGACGAGCACCCGACCGTGCGCCTTGGCGGCGCGCCCGACCGCGGACGCGAGCGCGGCGAAGTACGGCGAGGTGAGCTCGGGCACCGCGAGCGCCAGCACCCCGGACCTGCCGTGCCGCAGGCTGCGCGCGCTGGTGTTCGGCCGGTAGCCGAGCGCGTCGATCGCCGCCTGCACCCGCGCCCGGGTGGCGGGGGTGACGTGCGGGCGGTCGTTGACCACGTTGGACACCGTCTTGAACGACACCCCGGCGCGGGCGGCGACGTCCCGCAGCGTCACCCCCACGGCACGCCCCGCACCCCCGCGAGGCCGGCCGCCGCCCGCCCGGTCACGCGCACGGCGACGTCGCCACCTCGGCGGCCGGCCCGTCGAGCACCGGGACGCCGTCGGCGGTGAACGTCAGCGGCGTCAGCCACAGCTGCCGACCCGGGTACGTCGCGCCGACCGCGTCGGGCGGCCAGGCGTGGTGGGCGTACCAGAGCGCGCCGCAGGTGTCCGCGACGACGCTGCCGTGCCCGGGGCCGGCCGCGACGTCCGTGCTGCGCATCAGCGGCTCGTCGGACGGCTTGGTCCACGGCCCGGTGAGGGCGTCCGCCACCGCCCAGCCGACGCCGTAGTCCGCGGACCCGTAGTCGTTCGCGGAGTACAGCAGCACGTACCGGCCCTCGTGCACGAGCACGGTCGGGCCCTCGACCAGGTGGCCCTCCCACGGCTGGTCGTGCGTGATGAGGTCCACCGGCCCGTCCCCGGTGAGCGCCGTGCCGTCGTCGGTCAGCCGCTGCGCGCGGATCCAGGAGCGGGTGCCGACGTGGTTGCCGTCGTTCTTCCACAGCAGCCACGGGGTGCCGTCGACGTCCACGAACGGCGAGGCGTCGATCGAGCCGCCCGCCTCGTGCTCGCAGACCAGCGGGTGCTCCGCCTCGTCGACGAACGGGCCGGCCGGGTCGTCGGCCACCGCGACGCCGAGGCACTGCTGCTGCGTCTCGCGCTCCATCGCGGTGTAGTAGGCGACGTACCGGCCGCCGAGCGCGGCGACCTCCGGCGCCCAGTGCCGCCCGGCGGCGGACCACGGGGCGATGACGGGCATGGCGTCGCCCACCACCTCCCAGGTCACCAGGTCGCCGGACCGGAGCACCGGCATGGTGCCGAACCGGCCCTGGGTGCCGTAGGCGTACCAGGCGTCGCCGGCGCGGAGCACGAACGGGTCGGGCAGGTTGCCGTCGTGCACGGGGTTGGTGAACGCCACGGGGGCCTCCTCCTCGGACGGGTCGGCGGGGTCGCCGGTCGCGCCGCCGCCGAGCAGCCGCGCGCCGGCGACCGCCGCGGCCAGGGCGGCCGGGGCGGGGGCGAGGCGGCGGGGCCTCATCCCTTCAGCCCGCTCCGGGCGACGCCCTCGATGATGAACCGCTGGGTGAGCAGGAACAGCACGACCACCGGCACGGACGCCACGACGGCGCCCGCCATGATCGACGGGTAGTCGGTGATGTACGCGCCCTGCAGCAGCTTCAGCCCCGCGGGCAGCGTGAGCCGCTCCGGGCTGAACAGCACGTACACCGGCCAGATGTAGTCGTTCCAGTTGCCGAGGAACGCCAGCACCGCGAGCGTCGCCAGGGCGGGCTTGGTGTTCGGCAGCACGACCCGGGTGAACACCCGCCACTGGTTCGCGCCGTCCAGCGCGGCGGCCTCCTCGAGCTCGGCGGGCAGCCCGACGAAGAACTGCCGGAGGAAGAACACCCCGAACGCCCCCGCCGCGCCGGGCACCACCAGGGCCCAGACCGAGTCGGTCCAGCCGAGCGCGTCGATGGTGAGGTAGTTCGGCATCAGGAACACGAACGCGGGCACGAACAGCGTGGAGACGATCACGCCGAAGATCAGCCCCCGGCCGCGGAACTGCATCCGCGCGAGCGCGAACGCGGCCGTCGACGCGACCACGAGCACCAGCACGGTGTGCAGGGTGCTGGCCACCAGCGAGTTGAGGAACCAGCGCAGCACCGGGTACTGGCCGTCCAGCCGCAGCAGCTGGTCGTAGGCGGACAGGTCCACCTCCGCCGGCCAGAGGGTGGGCGGGGAGGACGTGGCCTCCCCGTAGGACTTCACCGAGGTGAGCAGCATCCACAGCAGCGGGCCGACGAAGGTGGCCACCAGCACGAGCACCAGCGCGACCGTGACGCCCGCGCCGAGCCCGCGGCGCGCCCGGGTCACGACGCGCTCCCCGGCCGGGGCGACCGGCGGGTCCGGCGGGGCCGGCGGGTGCCGTCCCGCTCCCGCAGGGCCACGAAGCTGACGATGGACACCAGACCGAGGCCGATCGACAGCAGGTAGCCCATCGCCGCCGCGGCGCCCATCGTGTACTGGCCGAGGCCGGTGTCGAGGATGACCATCAGGGCCGTCCGCGTGGACGTCCCGGGACCGCCGTTGGTGATGAGGTCCGACTGGCCGAACATGTTCGCCGAGGCGAGCACCGTCATCGTCAGGACGAACGCGAGCACCGGGCGCAGGCCCGGCAGCGTGACGTGCCGGAACCGCTGGCGGGCGGAGGCGCCGTCCACCTTCGCGGCGTCGTACAGCTCGGCCGGCACGTCCTGCAGGCCGGCGAGGTAGATGATCATGTTGAACCCGAGGGTCCACCAGACCGTCACCGCGACCAGCGACACCCACGCCCAGGGCTGCGCGGTCAGCCACGGCACCGGGTCCGGCGCGCCGAGGGCGTGCAGCAGGCGCTCCAGCCCGGTCACGTGCAGCAGGTGGTTGAGGATGCCGAGGTTCGGGTCGAGCACGAACCGGAACAGCACGCCGACCACGGCGACGCCGAGCACGTAGGGCAGGAACACCACCGCGCGCAGGAACGTCCGGCCGGGGAACTGCCGGTTCAGGGCCATCGCGAGCAGCAGCGGCA
>JAPSIJ010000408.1 GCA_031178805.1 Cellulomonas sp.
TCTCCTCGCTGGAGAAGGGCTGGGCGTACCGCCAGGACCAGCTGCCGTCCACGCACCCGATCGCCGCGGACATCCGCGACCTCGAGGACGTCGAGGTGAACTTCGACGGCATCACCTACGCCAAGGGCGCGAGCGTGCTCAAGCAGCTCGTCGCCTGGGTGGGCCAGGAGCAGTTCTTCGCCGGCGTCCGCTCGTACTTCGCGACGCACGCGTGGGGCAACACCGAGCTGCGCGACCTGCTCACCGAGCTGGAGCGCACCAGCGGCCGCGACCTGTCCGCCTGGTCCGGCCTGTGGCTGGAGCAGTCCGGCGTCACGCTGCTGCGCCCGGAGATCACCTCCGAGGTCGGCGCCGACGGCGTGGAGCGGGTCACCGCGCTCACCGTCCGGCAGGAGGTCCCGGAGTCGCACCCCGTGCAGCGCCCGCACCGCCTGGTCGTCGGCGGCTACGACGTCGTCACGGCCGAGGACGGCACGACCCGCCTGGAGCGGACCGCGCGCGTCGAGCTGGACGTCGACGGCGAGCGCACCGAGGTGCCCGCGCTCGTCGGCGAGCGCCGCCCCGACCTGCTGCTGCTCAACGACGACGACCTCGCCTACGCGAAGATCCGCCTGGACGAGCGGTCGCTCGCCACCGCGATCGCGCACCTCGGCGACTTCACCGACTCCCTGCCCCGCACCCTGGTGTGGGCGGCGGTCTGGGACGCCACCCGCGACGGCGAGACCCCGGCCCGCGACTACGTCGACCTGCTGCTGAACACCATCGCGCACGAGACCGACTCCTCCGTCGTCCTCGTGCTGCTGCGCCAGCTGCACACCGCGCTCGACCTGTACGTCGCGGCGGAGCACCGGCGGGCGACCGAGGTCGCGGCGGCGGACACCCTGTGGACGCTCGCCACCGACGCCCCCGGCGGCTCGGACACCCAGCTGCAGCTGGTCAAGGCGTTCGCCGCCCGGGCCTCCACCCCCGAGCAGCTGGACGCCGTGGCGGCGCTGCTGGACGGCGGCACCCGCCTGGACGGGCTGTCGATCGACACCGACCTGCGCTGGGAGCTGCTCACCTCGCTGGTGACCGGCGGCCGCGCCGGCACGGGCGAGATCGACGCGCAGCTCGAGGCCGATCCCACGGCGACCGGCCAGCGCGCCGCCGCCGCGGCCCGGGCCGCCGTGCCGACCGCGGAGGCCAAGGCCGCCGCGTGGGCCGCCGTGGTGGAGTCCGACGCCCTGCCGAACGCCCTGCAGGCCGCGACGATCTCCGGCCTCGGCCGGGTGCACGACCGCGCGCTGCTCCGGCCGTTCGTCACGCCGTACTTCGACGCGCTGGAGCGGGTCTGGGCCGAGAAGACGAACGAGATGGCGCAGAACATCGTCACCGGCCTGTACCCGACCGAGCTCGCGGACGACGCCGAGGCCGACGTCGCGGGCGCCACCGACGCGTGGCTCGCCGCGCACCCCGACGCCGCCCCCGCGCTGCGCCGGCTGGTGGTCGAGGCGCGGGACGGCGTGCGCCGCACGCTGGCCGCGCAGGCCGCCGACCGCCGCTACCACGAGGTCTGAGCCGCACCGGCGACGCCCCCGACCCGTCCGCGCGACGGGCCGGGGGCGTCGTCGTCCCCGCCGGCGCCGGCCGGCGGGCGCCGGGCTCAGCCGGGCAGGCGGGCGAGCCAGCGCCGGGCGGCGCGCGGGCTGCGCAGCCGGACGACCGGGACCTCGCCGAGGGCGGCGTCCCGGGCGTACCGCTCCCGGTTCGGGGCGTGGCTGGTCCACGCCCACAGCACGATGTTCTGCTCCGGGTCCCGGTGCAGCAGGTTCCGCAGCGACTCCCGGTTGCCGTGCCACAGCTCGCGGCGCAGCAGCCCGCGGGCCACCGTCCGGCGGAGCACCCGGCCCATCACCAGCCACCGGGGGTAGTCCAGCCACACCACGACGTCCGCGTCGTCGGCCAGGCCGGCGCGCTGCGTCGTCCAGCTGCCGTCGACCACCCAGCCGCCCGGCGCCCCGTCGAGGAACGCCCGGAGCACCGCCCGGCCGGCCTCCGGCTCCTTCAGCCGCCAGCCCGCGTCCCAGAACACCTCGTCGAGCTCGCGGAACGGCACGCCCAGCCGGGCCGCGAGCGCGCGGCCGTAGGTGGTCTTGCCCGACCCGCTGGTGCCGACCACCCGGACCCGGCGCGGCGGCCAGGTCACGGAGGTCGCGGCGGTGGGCACGCGGGCCAGGCTACCGAGCCGGCCGCGGGCCGCTCAGCCCTCGGCCAGCACCGCCGCGAGCGAGCGCAGCCGGGCGTTCTGGAACAGCTCGTCCAGCAGCACCAGGCGGCCCGCGCCGTCCGCCAGCGGCACCCGCCAGTTCGGGTACTCCTGGTCGGTGCCGGGCTGGTTCTGCGCCCGCCGCTCCCCCACCGCGTCGGCCAGCGAGACGCCGACCAGCACGCTGGGCGTGCGCAGCACGTACCGGTGCAGCGCCTCGACGACCTCGCGCTCGGAGGCGTCCTCGGCGAGCAGGCCCTGCTCGCGCAGCACCCGGAGCATCGTCTCCCGCTCGGCGCGCGCGGCGCGGCGGACGTCCTCGACCGGCTCCGTCAGCAGCCCGAGCCGCTCGCGCAGCGCCACGTGCTCCTCCGCGAGGTACCCGGCGGTCGGCGGCAGGTCGTGCGTCGTCACCGACGACAGCGCGAGCCGGCGGTACGCCTCCGGCGGCAGCGGCTCGCCCTCGCCGTCCTTCTCGAACCACAGGATCGACGTGCCGAGCACGCCGCGCTCGGACAGGTAGTCGCGGACCCACGGCTCGACGTTGCCCAGGTCCTCGCCGATCACGACGGCGCCCGCCCGGTGCGCCTCCAGCGCGAGGATGCCGATCATCGCGTCGTGGTCGTACTTGACGTAGGTGCCGTCCGCCGGGCTGTTGCCGCGCGGGATCCACCACAGCCGGAA
>JAPSIJ010000043.1 GCA_031178805.1 Cellulomonas sp.
GGCACGCCGCGGGGCGCGGTGCGGCTGGAGCTGTCCGAGGCCGCGACCGAGGCGCAGGTGACGCGCGCGGAGCCCGCCCTGCGGGCCCTGCGGGCCGCCGGGGTGCCGATCGCGCTGGACGACCTCGGCGGCGCGCTCGCCGGGCTGCGCCAGGTGTCCCGGCTGCCGGTGGACGTGCTGAAGATCGACCGGTCCGTGGTCGCCGGGATGCTGGACGACCCGTTCGACGCGCTGCTGGTGGAGATCGTGCACCGGATGGCGACCGAGCACGGGCTGACCGTCGTCGCCGAGGGCGTCGAGCAGCCCGAGCAGCTCGCGGCGCTGCGCACCGCCGGCGTCCCGCTGGTGCAGGGCTACCTGGTCGCCCGCCCCATGCCCGCCGACGCCCTGGGCACCTACCTCTCCTGACCCCGCCCCTCCCCCGCTCCCGCTCCCGCTCCGCGGCCGAGACACCACGAGGGCGCACGAGTTCTCCTGCGCCGTGACGGCGTCTCGTGCGCCCTCGCGGGACGGGTGCGCGCGCGGAGGAGGTGGGAGGGGTGCGCGCGGGCAGGGGTGTGCGCGGGGTGGGGTGCGTGTGCGCGGGTCAGCGCAGGGGGGTGCCGCCGGCGGGGCGGCCGCGGTGGATGCGCGAGGCGTGCCGCAGGGCGGCGCGCGCCCGGCGCCGGTCCCCCGCCGCGTCGTAGGCGAACGCGAGCCGGTACCACGGCCCCCAGTCGCCGGGGGCGGCGGCCTCGGCCTCGGCGCGCGCCGCGTCGAACGCCTCGGCGGCGGCGGCGCGGTCGATCCGGCCGCCGGGGCTGCGCGGCAGGTCGTCGACCGGCAGCGCGCCGCGGGCGGCGAGGGCGTCGGCCATCCGCTGCACGTCGATCGCGAGCAGCCACTCCCGCGCCAGCAGGCCGAGCACCAGCAGCGGCAGCACCAGGAACGCGACCCCGAGGCCGATGCCGACCGGCTCGTCGGTGCGGACCAGGGCGAGCGCCCGGCCGGCCACCTGCCACAGGTACAGGCCGAGCAGGGCGGTGAGGGCGAGCGCCGCGACCAGCGCGGTGCGGCGGCGCGGGGCGGCGGGCGGGCCGGCGGGCTCCGTCACGGCCGGCTCAGCCCAGGTCCAGGTAGTGCTCGAGCCCGACCGTCAGGCCCGGCCGCGCGCCGACCTGCCGCACCGCGTGCAGCACGCCCGGCATGAACGACACCCGGTCGAACGAGTCGTGCCGGATGGTCAGCTGCTCCCCCGCGTTGCCGAGCAGGATCTCCTCGTGGGCCACCAGGCCGCGCAGCCGGACGGCGTGCACCCGCACGCCGTCGACGTCCGCGCCGCGGGCACCGTCGAGGGCCGTGGTCGTGGCGTCCGGCACGGGGCCGAGGCCGGCGTCGCGGCGCGCGCGGGCGACGGCCTGCGCGGTGTGCCGGGCGGTGCCCGACGGCGCGTCGACCTTGTCGGGGTGGTGCAGCTCGACGACCTCGACCGACTCGAACCAGCGGGCGGCCCGCGCGGCGAACGCCATCGCCAGGACGGCGCCGAGCGCGAAGTTCGGCGCGACCAGCACCCCGACCCCCGGGTGCCCGGCGAGATCCGCCTCGACCCGCCCGAGCGACTCCGGCGTCCAGCCGGTGGTGCCGACGACCACGTGCACGCCCTGCGCCACCAGGGACCGGACGTTCGCCTCGGTGACGCCCGGCACGGTGAAGTCGACCGCGACCTGCGCGCCGGTGGCGGCCACCGCGCCGACGTCGTCGCCGTGCTCCAGGGCCGCGACCAGCTCCAGGTCGGGGGCCGCCTCGACGGCGTCCACGACGGTCCGGCCCATCCGGCCGGCGGCGCCGAGCACGGCCACCGGGATCAGGTCGCTGCGGGGTGTCGTCACGGGACGCCACCCTAGACGCTCGCCAGGACCTCCTCCACGCCGCGGACCGCACGACGCAGGTCCAGCGCGGGCAGGCCGGTGAACCGCTCGACCTCCCGCGCCGGGTAGCCGGCGTCCGCGTACGAGCGCAGCACGGCGGCCACCCGGGCGGCGTCGCCCCGGTCGTCCACGCCGAGCTCGCGCACCGCGCAGGACAGCCGCACCGCGGACAGGAACGCGCCCGGCGGCACGCCGACGTGCGCGGCGAACAGCGCGTGCAGCGAGGCGAGCGACCGGTCCACCGCCCGCGCCAGGTCGATCTGCCGGAGCAGGCCGCGCTCGGCGTCGGCGACGGCGACCACCCGCTGCAGGTCCGCGCGGTCGCGGACCGGCAGCGGCCGGCGGACCGCCGCGAGCAGCGCGTCCTCCAGCGCCCGCGCCGCGGCGTGGGCGCCGGCGTGCGCGGCGGCCTCGGACCCCGGCGCCGCGCCGGGCACGGGATCGGTCCAGCACGCCCGGAGCCGCGCCTCGAGCGCCGCGCCGTCCAGCCCGAGCGCGTCGCCGAGCGGGCGGTGCCCGTCCACCAGGAACCCGGCCGGGTGCAGGGCGGACAGCGCCCAGGGCACGAGGCGGGCGCCGACCTCCCACGCGGGCGCACCCGGGTCGGCGGGCAGCACCACCTGCGGCACCGACCGCGGGCCGCGCAGCACGGAGCCGATCACCTCGGCCTCGCGGGTCAGCGGGTCGACCCACCGGACACCGCCGCCGAGGCGCAGCACCGCGGCGGGCCGGCCGTCGGGCAGCGCGACCCGGGGCGGCGCGCCGTGCGGGGTGCGGGCGACCCACAGCGCCTCGACGAGCCCGGACGACCCGGGCGGGACGGTCACGACGGTGCGGGCGGGGGCGACGGCGGCCATGACGCCATCATCGCCCCGCGGGGCACGGCCCGGGGAGGGACCTCCGGCCCGGCTCCCCCGGCGGGACGACGGGAGCCGGGCCCCGCGCGTGCGAAGCCCGGCTCCCGGGGACGTGCGTGGGCTCAGTCGCCGAACGGGCCGACCCGGACCACGGACCGCGGCCGGCCGGCCAGGTCCGCCGCGAGCTCCTGGACGTCGCGCGCCGTGACGGCCCGCACCCGGTCCAGGGACTCCTGGGTGGACAGCAGCTCGCCGTGCACCAGCTCGGACTTGCCGAGCCGGCTCATCCGGGAGCCGGAGTCCTCCAGGCCGAGCACCAGGCCGCCGGACAGCTGCCCGACGGACCGGCGGAGCTCCGCGGCGGTGATCCCGCCGTCGGCGAGCCGCTCCAGCTCGGCCACCATCAGGTCGGTGACCTCGTCGACCTTCCCCGGCGTGCAGCCGGCGTACAGGCCGAACACGCCGGTGTCGGCGTGGCCCGAGGCGAACGAGTACGTCGAGTACGCCAGGCCCCGCTTCTCGCGGATCTCCTGGAACAGCCGCGACGACATGCCGCCGCCGAGCACCGCGTTGAGCACCGACAGGGTGAACCGGCGCGGGTCGGTGGCCGTGAGGCCGGTGCCGCCCACGATGACGTTCGCCTGCTCGGTGGTCCGGCGCACGGTGACCCGGGACGCCCCGGCCGTGACCGGCAGCGCGTCCCCGGCACCGCGGCGCCGCGCGGGCGCCTCGCCGGCCGGCAGCGGCCAGCCGCCGTCGGCCAGGGCCGCGACGACCTGCTCGGCGAGCGCGTCGTGGTCGACGTTGCCCGCCGCGGTGACCACGAGGGTCGCCGGCCGGTAGTGCTGGCGGTAGTGCTCCCAGACGGCGTCCCGCGGCACGGCCCGGATGGTCTCCGGGGTGCCGCCGATCGGCCGGCCGAGCGGGTGCTCGCCGAGCACGACCGTGGCGAACCGCTCGTGCACGACGTCGCTGGGGTCGTCGTCGTTCATGGCGAGCTCCTCCAGGATGACGCCGCGCTCGGTCTCGAGCTCGTCGCCGTCCAGGCGGGCGGAGGTCACCATGTCCGCGATGACGTCGACCGCCATCGGCAGGTCCTCGTCCAGCACGCGGGCGTAGTAGCAGGTGTGCTCCTTGCCCGTGGCCGCGTTCGCCTCGCCGCCGACCTCGTCGAACGCCTCCGCGATGTCCATCGCCGAGCGCCGCGCGGTCCCCTTGAACAGCAGGTGCTCGAGGAAGTGCGTCGACCCGTGGTGCCCGTCGGACTCGTCGCGCGAGCCGACGCCGACCCACGCCCCCACGGACGCGGACCGCATCCCGGGGACGTGCTCGGTGAGCAGGCGGACCCCGCCGGGCAGGACGGAGCGACGGACGTCGCCGTCACCCGCCTGCCCGGCGGTCACGTCGCTGCCCGGCGAGCCGGGCGCGACGAGGGGGAGGTCCAGCGGCACGTCAGGCGTCGGCCGGCTGGTCGGCCGGGGCGGCGTCGGCCGCACCCTCGCCGCCCTCGGCGTCCTCGGCCACCACGGCGTGCAGCGAGAGCTTGCCGCGCGGGTCGATCTCGCCGATCTCGACCTGGACCTTCTGGCCCACGCCGAGGACGTCCTCGACCTTCTCGACGCGCTTGCCGCCGACCAGGCGACGGATCTGCGAGATGTGCAGCAGACCGTCCTTGCCCGGGGACAGCGAGATGAACGCGCCGAACGTGGTGGTCTTGACGACCGTGCCCACGAACCGCTCGCCGATCTCCGGCATGTGCGGGTTGGCGATCGCGTTGATCGCGGCCCGCGCCGCCTCGGCCGACGGGCCGTCGGTCGCGCCGATGTAGACGGTGCCGTCGTCCTCGATGGAGATGTCGGCGCCGGTCTCCTCCTGGATCTGGTTGATCATCTTGCCCTTGGGGCCGATGACCTCGCCGATCTTGTCGACCGGCACCTTCACCGTGATGACGCGCGGGGCGTTCGGCGACATCTCGTCCGGGACGTCGATCGCCTCGTTGATGACGTCGAGGATCGCGAGGCGCGCCTCCTTGGCCTGGGTCAGCGCGTCCGAGAGCACCGAGGCGGGGATGCCGTCGAGCTTCGTGTCGAGCTGGATGGCCGTGACGAACTCGCGGGTGCCGGCGACCTTGAAGTCCATGTCGCCGAACGCGTCCTCGGCGCCCAGGATGTCGGTCAGCGCCGCGTAGCGGGTCTCGCCGTCGACGGTGTCGGACACCAGACCCATCGCGATGCCGGCGACCGGGGCGCGCAGCGGCACACCGGCGTTCAGCAGCGACAGGGTGGACGCGCAGACCGAGCCCATCGAGGTGGAGCCGTTGGAGCCCAGCGCCTCGGAGACCTGGCGGATCGCGTAGGGGAACTCCTCGCGGCTCGGCAGCACCGGCATGAGCGCGCGCTCGGCGAGGGCGCCGTGCCCGATCTCGCGCCGCTTCGGCGAGCCCACGCGGCCGGTCTCGCCGGTCGAGTAGGGCGGGAAGTTGTAGTTGTGCATGTAGCGCTTGCGCGTCTCCGGCGACAGCGTGTCGAGCTGCTGCTCCATGCGGAGCATGTTCAGCGTGGTGACACCCATGATCTGGGTCTCGCCGCGCTCGAACAGCGCCGAGCCGTGCACGCGGGGCAGGACCTCGACCTCGGCCGAGAGCGTGCGGATGTCCCGCAGGCCGCGGCCGTCGATGCGGAAGCCGTCGGTGAGGATGCGCTGACGGATGACCTTCTTGGTCACGGCGCGCACCGCGGCCGACAGCTCCTTCTCGCGGCCCTCGAACGACGCGGCGAGCGTCTCGAGCACCTCGGCCTTGATCTCGTCGAGCCGGCCCTCGCGGGTCTGCTTGTCGGCGATCTGCATGGCCTCGTGGATCTTCGCCTGCGCGGCGCCCTCGACGGCCTCGTACGCGTCCGGCTGGTAGTCCGGGAACGTCGGGAACTCGCGGGTCTCCTTGGCGGCCTTCGACGCGAGCTCCTGCTGCGCGGTGACCAGGGCCCGGATGAACGGCTTGGACGCCTCGAGGCCCTCGGTGACGACGGCCTCGGTCGGGGCGACGCCGCCCTCGTCCTTGATCAGGTTCCAGGACTTCTCGGGCGCCTCGGCCTCGATCATGGCGATCGCGACGTCGTCGCCGACGACGCGGCCGGCCACGACGATCTCGAACGTGGCGCGCTCGCGCTCGGAGTAGCGCGGGAACGCGACCCACTGGCCGTCGACCAGGGCGATGCGCACGGCGCCGACCGGGCCGGAGAACGGCAGGCCGGAGATCTGGGTGGAGATGGACGCGGCGTTGATCGCCAGGACGTCGTACGCGTCGTCCGGGTGGATCGCGAGCACGGTCACGACGACCTGGACCTCGTTGCGCAGGCCCTTGACGAACAGGGGGCGCAGCGGGCGGTCGATCAGGCGGCAGGCCAGGATCGCCTCGGTCGAGGGACGGCCCTCGCGCCGGAAGAACGAGCCGGGGATCTTGCCGGCGGCGTACTGCCGCTCCTCGACGTCCACCGTCAGCGGGAAGAAGTCGAACTGGTCCTTGGGGTGCTTGCCCGCCGTCGTCGCGGACAGCAGGGCGGTCTCGCCGTCGAGGTAGGCCATGGCGGCGCCGGCGGCCTGCTTGGCGAGGCGGCCGGTCTCGAAGCGGACGGTGCGGGTGCCGAAGCGACCGTTGTCGATCACGGCCTCGGCGAACTGGATCTCGGGACCCTCCACGGGTGCCCTCCTTCGTCTCTCGGAGGCGCCGGTCCGGTCACGGCGGTCTTCGATCGAGGTACCCGGACCGCACGAGGCGTTCCGGGCGCCACTACCGAGGACCGGACGCGTCGACCGGCGCGGAGTGGGGTGGTGCTCAGGTGGTGCGGGCGCCGGGGCGCGGGGCCCCGACGCAGGACCAGCCCGGACCCGCGGGGGGTCCGGGCTGGTCGGGCGGTCAGCGGCGCAGGCCGAGCCGCTGGATCAGGCTGCGGTAGCGCTCGATGTCGACCTTCTGCAGGTAGCCCTGCAGGCGACGGCGCTGGCCGACCAGCAGCAGCAGCCCGCGGCGGCTGTGGTGGTCGTGCTTGTGGGTCTTGAGGTGCTCGTTCAGGTCGTTGATGCGCTGCGTCAGCAGGGCGATCTGGACCTCCGGCGAGCCGGTGTCACCCTCGTGGGTGGCGTACTCGGCCATGATGGACTTCTTGGTGGCGCTGTCGAGGGGCACGACTCTCCTGGATTGTCTCGTTGCGCGGTGCTCCGGGGCAGGTCCACCCGGGCGCTCTCGTTCCGCGGCCGTTCTGACGGCTGTCCGAGTCTAGCAGCAGGTCGTGCCGGTCAGCCCTGCGCGTCGGCCGCGGGCCGCAGCACGCGGCGCACGCCCTCGACGTCCTCGTGCATCCGGGCCACCAGGTCCTCGACCGAGTCGAACCGCAGCGTGGGCCGCAGGCGCTCCACCAGGTCCAGCACGACCTCCTCGCCGTACAGGTCGAGGTCGGTGCGGTCCAGGACGTACGCCTCGACGCGGCGCTCCACGCCGGCGAACGTCGGGTTGGTGCCCACCGACACCGCGGCGGGCAGCACCGCGTCCGGGTCCCCCGCCGGCACGGACGGGCGGCGCAGCCACCCGGCGTACACGCCGTCGGCCGGGACCATCCCCGTCGCGTCCGGGGACAGGTTCGCCGTGGGGAAGCCCAGCTCGCGGCCGCGCGCGTCGCCGTGCACCACGGTGCCGCGCACCCGGTGCGGCCGGCCGAGCACCCGCGCGGCCTGCCGCACGTCGCCCGCGGCGAGCAGCTCGCGCACCCAGGTGGAGGACCACCGGCGGCGCAGCGGGTCCGCGAGCGGGTCCGGGCCGTCCTCGGGCGTGACGTCCTCGATCACCTCGACGCCGAACCCGTACCGCTCCCCCAGCTCGACCATCGTGGCCAGGTCCCCGGCGTTGCCCCGGCCGAACCGCACGTCCCGGCCCACCACCACGGTGCGGGCCCGCAGGCCCTCGACCAGGTAGCGCCGCACGAACTCCTCGGCGGTCTGCTCGGCGAACTCCAGCGTGTAGGTCAGCAGCAGCACCGCGTCGAGGCCGGTGCCCTCCAGCAGCTCGAGCCGGTCCGCGTCGCCGGTGAGCAGCGGCGGGGCCTGGTCCGGGCGGTGCACCTGCTGCGGGTGCGGGGTGAACGTCACGGCCACCGACCGCGCCCCCACGGCGCGGGCGTCGGCCACCATGCGGGTGAGCACGCCGACGTGCCCCCGGTGCACCCCGTCGAAGTTGCCGACCGTCACCACCGACGGCCCGAAGTCCGCGGGGACCTGCGCCAGGTCCGTCCAGCGATGCACGCCCACTCCCGTCGGTCCGCGCCGGCGAGGCGCGCGTCTCCCCGTGCGCCGGGGCCCGGCGCACCGGACAAGCCTGCCACGCCGCGACCGGTGCCCCGCGCCGCGGCGGGCACGGCGGGCGGGCGGCGAGGCGGGGCGGCTCAGGCGGCGGCGAACACCAGCACGGGCCGCGCGTGCGGCCCCCGGTCCTCCAGCAGCGCGACGAGCTCCCCCGCCTGCGACAGCGCCGCGACGGTGACGCCCGGCCCCGTCCCGCCCGCCGGGACGCGCTGCCCGTACGACAGCGCCCGGGTCTCCTCCGCGGTGAGCTCCCGGACGGGGAACGTCGCCCGCGCCGCGTCCGCCAGCGGCAGGGTGTCGAGCGGGACGTCGGCGGGCCAGGCGTCCAGCGCCTCCAGATCGCGCGCGACGTCGAGCCGGTAGCCGCCGACCCGGGTGCGCCGCAGCGCGGTGAGGTGCCCGCCGACGCCGAGGCCGGCGCCGAGGTCGCGGGCGAGCGCCCGGATGTACGTCCCCGACGAGCAGACGACGGTCACGTCGACGTCGAGCGCGGCCGTGCCGGAGCCGTCGGCGTCGGGCACCGGCCGGACCTCGTGCACGTCGAACCGCGCGACCGTCACCGGCCGTGCGGCCAGCGCGACGTCCTCGCCGGCGCGGACCCGGGCGTACGCGCGCTGCCCGTCGACCTTGATGGCGCTCACCGCGCTCGGCACCTGCTCGATCCGGCCGGTCAGCGCCGCGACGCCCGCGTCCAGCGCCGCGCGGGTCACGCCGCCGGCGTCCGCCCGGGCGACGACCTCGCCCTCGGCGTCGTCCGTGGTGGTCGCCACGCCGAGCCGGATCGTGGCGGTGTACTCCTTGTCGGCGCCGACCACGTAGGTCAGCAGCCGGGTGGCCCGGCCGACGCCGAGCACGAGCACGCCCGTGGCCATCGGGTCGAGCGTGCCGGCGTGCCCGACCTTCCGGGTGCCGGCGAGCCCGCGGGCCCGCGCGACGACGTCGTGGCTGGTCCAGCCCGCCGGCTTGTCGACCACCAGCAGCCCGTCGGGCGCGGTGGGGCGGCGCGGGGGCCGGGGGCGGTCGCCCCGGCGCTGCTCCCCCGGCGTGCGGGGGGCGCGGCGGCCGCCGGCGGCCGGCGGGGCGGGGTCGGTCGCGTCGGCGGCGGTCACCGCAGCACGGTAGCAGCGGCGCGAGGTCGTCCCGACGCGGCGAGGTCGTCACCCGCAGGTGACGACCTCGCCGTGGGAGGACGACCTCGCGGCCGCCGGGCGGTTCAGCGCGCGGCGCCGTCCGGGCCGTCCGCCGCGTCCTCGTCCGCCGCGTCCTGGTCCTCGTCCAGCGGCTTGCGGTACGGGTCCGCGTCGCCGGCGTACTGGGCCTGCGCCTGCAGCCGCGCGAGCTCCGCGTCCCGGCGGGAGGCCTCGAGCAGCGCGGCGTCCAGGTGCGCGGCCGTCTCGGGCACCGCGTCCAGGTGGAACTCCAGCGTGGGCGTCAGCCGCACGCCGGTCTGCTTGCCCACCTCGGACCGGATCAGGCCCTTGGCGCTCTCCAGCGCCTTGGCGGTGCCCTCGCGGGCCTCCTCGTCGCCCAGCACGGTGTAGAACACGCTGGCGTGCTGGAGGTCGCCGGTCACGCGCACGTCGGTGACGGTCACGAAGCCCAGGCGCGGGTCCTTGACCCGGGTGTCGAGCATCTGCGCGACGATCTGCTGGATGCGGTCCGCGAGCTTGCGGGCCCTCGGGTGGTCGACCATCTGTCTGCTCCTTCCCCGCCCGCTCGTCGCGGGCAGACGGCCGCGGGCCCGCCCCCACGCGCGGTGGCGTGGGGGCAGACCCGCGGATCACGACCGGTCAGGCGCGAGGCTTCTCGCGCATCTCCCAGGTCTCGATGACGTCACCCTCGGTGATGTCGTTGTACGAGCCGAGGCCGATACCGCACTCGAAGCCCTCGCGGACCTCCGTGGCGTCGTCCTTGAACCGCTTGAGCGACTCGATGGTGAGGTTGTCCCCGATGACGTTGCCGTTCCGGAGCACCCGCGCCTTGGTGTTGCGGCGGATCTCCCCGGACCGGACGATCGAGCCGGCGATGTTGCCGAACTTGGAGGAGCGGAACACCTCGCGCACCTCGGCGGTGCCGAGCTGCACCTCCTCGTACTCCGGCTTGAGCATGCCCTTGAGGGCCGCCTCGACGTCGTCGATCGCCTGGTAGATGACCGAGTAGAACCGGACGTCCACGCCCTCGCGCTCGGCGAGGTCCTCCACCCGCTCCGCGTACTTGACGTTGAAGCCGATGATGATGGCGTTGTCGACCGTGGCGAGGTTGACGTCGTTCTGCGTGATCGCACCGACACCGCGGTGGATGACCCGCAGGTCGACCTCGTCGCCCACGTCGATCTTGAGCAGCGCGTCCTCCAGCGCCTCGACGGCACCGGACACGTCGCCCTTGAGGACCAGGTTGAGGGTCTCGACCTTGCCCTGCTGCAGCGCCTGCGTGAAGTCCTCGAGGCTGATGCGCTTGCGGCGCTTGGCCAGGAGGGCGGCGCGCTCGGCGGCCTCGCGCTTCTCGGCGATCTGCCGGGCGGTCCGCTCGTCCGGCGCCACCAGGAAGGTGTCGCCGGCGCTCGGGACGGACGCCAGGCCGAGGACCAGCACCGGACGGGCCGGGCCCGCCTCGGTGACGTTCTCCCCGTGCTCGTCGAACATCGCCCGGACGCGGCCGTGGGCCGTGCCCGCGACGATCGCGTCGCCGACGTGCAGCGTGCCGGACTGGACCAGCACCGTCGCGACGGCACCGCGGCCCTTGTCGAGGTTGGCCTCGATGGCCACGCCGCGGGCGTCCTTGTCGGGGTTGGCCCGCAGGTCGAGCGCGGCGTCCGCGGTGAGCAGCACGGCCTCGAGCAGGTCGTCGATGCCCATCCGCTGCTTGGCGGAGACGTCGACGAACATGGTGTCGCCGCCGTACTCCTCGGCCACCAGGTTGTACTCGGTCAGCTGCTGGCGGATCTTGTCGGGGTTGGCCCCCTCCTTGTCCACCTTGTTCACCGCGACCACGATCGGCACGTTGGCCGCCTGGGCGTGGTTGAGCGCCTCGATGGTCTGGGGCATCACGCCGTCGTCCGCCGCGACCACGAGGATCGCGATGTCCGTCACCTGCGCACCACGGGCACGCATGGCGGTGAACGCCTCGTGACCCGGGGTGTCGATGAACGTGATGGCCCGGTCCTGGCCCTCGTGCTCGGTGCGGACCTGGTAGGCGCCGATGTGCTGGGTGATGCCGCCGGCCTCGCCCGCGACGACGTCCGTGGAGCGGATGGCGTCGAGGAGCTTGGTCTTTCCGTGGTCGACGTGACCCATGACCGTGACGACCGGCGGGCGCGGGAACAGGTCCTCGTCGGACTCGCCCTCCAGCTCGGCGTCCAGGTCGATGTCGAAGGCCCCGAGCAGCTCGCGGTCCTCCTCCTCCGCCGAGACCATCTCCACGACGTAGCCGAGCTCGGTGGCCAGCGTGCCGAAGGTGTCCTCGTCGAGGGACTGGGTCGCCGTGGCCATCTCACCGAGGTGGAACAGCACGGTGACCAGCGAGGCGGGGTTCGCGTCGATCTTGTCGGCGAAGTCGTTCAGCGACGAGCCGTGGCGCAGCCGGACGACGGTCGTGCCGTTGCCGCGGGGCACCTGCACGCCGCCGAGCGACGGCGCCTGCATCTGCTCGAACTCCTGGCGCTTCGCGCGCTTCGACTTCCGCCCGCGGACGGGACGGCCGCCGGCGCGACCGAACGCGCCCTGCGTCGAGCCGCGGCCACCGGGACCACCGGGACGGCCGCCGCCACCCGGACGACCGGCGAAGCCGCCGCCGCCACCGGGACGACCGGCACCGCCGCCGCCGTAGCCACCACCGCCGCCGCCACCGGGACGACCGCCGCCGCCGGGACGCGCCGGGCGCTCGCCCGGACGGCCGACGCCGCTCGCGGAGCGGCCCGGCATCATGCCGGGGTTGGGACGGGGGCCGCCGGGACGCGGCGCCGCGGGACGGGGACCGCCGGGACGGTCGCCGGCACCCGCACCGGCCTGGGCGGCCGGGGCGTC
>JAPSIJ010000409.1 GCA_031178805.1 Cellulomonas sp.
CCGCGGGGGCCCGCCTGGCGGTGTGCACCCGCGGCGCCGCCGGGGCGCTGGCGCTCGACGCCGGCGGGTTCTGGGAGGTCGGCACCGCGCCCGCGGGCGAGGTCGTCGACACGAACGGCGCCGGGGACGCGTTCCTCGCGGGGCTGCTGGCCGCGACGCTCGCCGGGCTCGGCACCCCCGCGGCGCTGGCGCACGCCGCCGCCGCGGGCGCGCAGGCGGTGACGACCGGGGCGCTCGGCGCCCCGCACGCGACCGCGCACGGCACCGCGGCCCTCGCCGCCCGCGTGGCGGTCCGCCGCGCCTGACGCGCCCGGCGGGCGCGCCGAGACTGCAGACGATGCGCCTTCCCGGCCCGCCGTAGGCGCGTCTGCTGCAGTCTCGGCGGGCGCTGCTGCGCGGCGCGGGGGTCAGCCGCCGGAGACGCTGAGCTCGGCCTCGTGCAGGGCGCGGCGGAAGTCCTCGGACAGCTCGCGCGACTCCAGCCACCCGTCCGGCAGGTGCGGGCGCTTCGGGGTGCCGGCGCGACCGCGCTGGCCCTCGGCCGCCTCGCCGGGGTACGGCTGGTCCAGGTCGAGCGCCGCGAGCCGGTCGTCGAGCTCGGCGAGGCTGGACACGAGGCCCAGCGCCGCGCGCTGCTCGCCGCCGACCACGTAGCCCTTCCAGTACCAGGCCATGTGCTTGCGCAGCTCGCGCAGCGCCTTCCCCTCGTCGCCGAAGTGCTCGACCATCAGCTCGGCGTGCCGGCGGATCACCTGGGCGACGTACCGCGCGCCCGGCCGGATGCGCTCCGGCGACCCCGCGAACGCCGCCGCCAGGTCGGCGAACAGCCACGGCCGGCCCTGGCAGCCGCGGCCGACGACGACGCCGTCGCAGCCGGTCTCGCGCACCATCCGGACGGCGTCCTCGGCGGACCAGATGTCGCCGTTGCCGAGCACCGGGATGTCGGTCACCGTCTCCTTGAGCCGGGCGATGGCCTCCCAGTCGGCGGTCCCCGAGTAGTACTGCTCGGCGGTGCGCGCGTGCAGCGCGACGGCCGCCACCCCGAGGTCCTGCGCGACCAGGCCGGCCTCCAGGTAGGTGAGGTGGTCGTCGTCGATGCCCTTGCGCATCTTCACCGTGACCGGGACGCCGTACGGCGACGCGGCGTCGACGGCCGCGCGCAGGATCGACTCGAACAGCTCGCGCTTCCACGGCAGCGCCGACCCGCCGCCGCGCCGGGTGACCTTGGGCACCGGGCAGCCGAAGTTGAGGTCGACGTGGTCCGCGCGGTCCTCGGACGCGATCAGGTGCACCGCGGCACCGACCGTCGCCGGGTCGACGCCGTAGACCTGCACCGACCGCGGCTTCTCGTCGGGGGCGTGCGAGATGATCCGCATCGACTCCTCGCCGCGCTCGACCAGCGCGCGCGAGGTCACCATCTCGGCGACGTACAGGCCCGCGCCGGACTCCCGGCACAGCCGCCGGAACGCCGCGTTCGTCACGCCGGCCATCGGGGCCAGCACCACGGGCGTGTCGATCGTGATCGGCCCGATCTGCAGCGGCGGCAGCACGGACCGGGCCGGCGTCGCCGTGGCGGTGGTAGCGGTCATGCCCCGTATTCTCCCCCACCCGCGCGGGTGGGTCCCGGCCGGACCGGGCAGAATCGCCCCCGTGCCCACCCCCGCCGCCCTGCGCACCCGTCGCGTCATCGCCGCGATCCTGCTGCCGCTCGTCCTCGCCGCCGCCGTCGGCACGGCCCTGACCTGGCCGCACGGCGACCCGGTCACCGCCCGCACGGTCTCGGCCGTCGAGGTGGACTACCCGACGGCGACCGTGACCGGCGCCACCGAGGAGCGCTGCGAGGGCACCGTCGAGGACCGGCAGACCGACGGCACCATCCCCGCCGACGTGCCCTGCCTGCGGATCGCCGCGACGGTGACCAGCGGGCCCGAGCAGGGCGAGGAGATCCAGGTCTGGGCCACGGCCTCCACCACCGCCGACGACGTGCCCGCCGGCACCCGGATCCTCGTCGAGCACTACCCCGCCACGGACACCGACGCGGAGGTCTGGGCCTGGCACGACTACGACCGGACGCTGCCGCTGGTGACGATCGCCCTGGCGTTCGCGCTGGCGATCGTGCTCGTGGCCCGGTCGCGCGGCCTGCGGGCGCTGGTGGGCCTGCTGATCGCGTTCACGGTGATCGGCGCGTACGTGCTGCCGGCGCTGCTGGCCGGGTCGGACCCCGTGGTGGTGGCCCTGTCGGCGTCGACGCTGATCATGGCCGTCGTGCTGTACCTCGCGCACGGGCTGTCCCTGCGCACGTCGGCGGCGCTGCTGGGCACGCTCGCGGGGCTGGCGGTCACGACGCTGCTGGGCGTGCTCGGCGCGGAGTGGGCGCGGCTGTCGGGGGTGAGCTCCGAGGACTCCTACCGGCTGTCGCAGCTGCTCGGCGAGAACGGCGCGACGTCGCTGCGCGGGCTGTTCCTCTGCGGCCTGGTGCTCGCCGGGCTCGGCGTGCTGAACGACGTGACGATCACGCAGGCCTCGGCGGTCTGGGAGCTGCGGGCGGTGTCCCCCGGCGCGACGCGGCGGGAGCTGTTCCGCGGCGGCATGCGGATCGGCCGGGACCACATCGCGTCCACCGTGTACACGATCGCGTTCGCCTACACCGGTGCCGCGCTGCCGGTCCTGCTGCTGCTCGAGCTCTACCAGCTGCCGCTCGGCCCGACGCTGACCTCCGGGGAGTTCGCCGAGGAGATCGTCCGCACCATGGTGTCGTCCATCGGCCTGGTGCTGGCCATCCCGCTGACGACGGGCATCGCCGCGCTGGTCGTCACGCGCGCCGGGGCCGCTCCGGCGCGGCACGCGGAGGCCGACGGCCACGCCCACGCGCACGTGCACGCGGTCTCGGGCCCGGACACCGACGCCGCCCACACCCCCGGCTGACCC
>JAPSIJ010000410.1 GCA_031178805.1 Cellulomonas sp.
ACGAAGTCGCCCTTGCGGTTGCCGTTCAGCGGGCCGCCGCCCCACTCGCGCTCGCCCCACGGGTACCAGGAGCCGTTCATCTCGTGGTTGAGGCGGATCGCCAGCGGCATGCCGTGCGCGGCCACGTCGCGGGCGTACTTGCGCAGGTAGTCGTCGTACTTGCCGTTGATGATGACCGGCAGCGAGTAGTTCGGGTCCACGGCCTGGTCGTTCGCCGCGAGCATCGGGCGGGACTCCCACGTGAGCAGCGGGAGCATGCCCTTCTCCCACGAGCGCGTCACCGCGTCGGGGCGGAAGTCGCCGTCCCAGCCCTGGAAGTACCCCGACATGTCGGGGGTGGCGCCGACCTTGCGCGTGATGTCGTCGAACTCCGCCCAGTTGAACGGCGACTGGTTCGTGTACAGGCCGAAGTACCGGTCCTGCGGCGTGCGGATCTGGTCGAGCGACGGCGTGACCGGCCGCGGCTTCGGCGGTGCCGGCGGGCGGGGCGCCGGGTTGTTGACCTGCTGGCTCAGGTCGTCGCCGCGCGCCTTCTCCGCGGCGGCCCGGGCGGCCGCGGCGGCCGCGGCGGCGCGGGCGGCGTCCGCCGCCCCCTTCACCTGGGCGAGCTGGCGCTCGAGCGACGCCTTCTGCGCGGCGCGGCGGTCGGCGGCGAGCCGGTCCCGGGCGGCGCGCTGCTTGCCCGCGGACCCGGCGGCGGCCTTCTCGGCGGCGGCCTTCTGCTTGCCGCGCTCGGCGGCGGCGGCCTTCTCCGCCGCCGCCTTCTGCTCGCCCCGCTCCTCGGCGGCGCGGGCGGCCGCCTTCTCGGCGGCGCCCTTCTCGCGGCCCCGCTCGGCGGCACTGGCCCGCTCGGTGCGCGCCTTCTCCTGCGACCGCTCCAGGGCGGCCAGCTCGTCCTCGCGGTCGGCGAGGACCGCACGCAGGTCGGCGTTCTCCAGCTCGAGCTGCTTCTCCAGCTCGCTCTTCGACGCGGTCGGGGCGCCCGCCGACGGCGACAGCCACACGATGCCGCTCACCGCGCCGAGGGCGAGGGCGACGACGAGGGCGCCGAGCCGCGAGGCGACGCCGAGGCGTCCGGTCAGGGTCCACCAGTGCTTCGTGGTGGGCGTGCTCGTGGGCTCAGACATAGAACACCGCCATGAGGGCGAACATCACGAGTCCGATCGCGTAGGGGACGAGGGCGAGTGGGTTGGGCCGCCGGCGTGGGACCGGCAGCGCGCCGCGGACCTGGGCCCGCTGACGGGCGCGCGTGCGCAGCGCGAGCCGTGCCGTCGCCGTACCGGTGCCCGCGCCGTCGGCGGGTGCACCGGTGATGGCGCCCCCGACGACGGGCGTCCCGCCCGGAGGCGTCCGGTCGACCAGGTCGACGGGCGCGTCGTCCTCCGGCACGCTCTCGAGCTCGGCCATGAGGTCCGGCGTGCCGGCGTCCGTCTGCCCCTTCGAGTAGGCGCCCGCGCGGGTGCCCCACCCGGCGACGTGCGCCATCCGGAAGAACCCGAGGAGCCGGATCGGCATGAGGAACAGCGTCGAGACGATGATGAACAGCGGCAGGCGGAAGAAGTCCGAGGGCTTCTCCTGCAGGTGCCGGATCTGCCGGATCGCCATCGACAGCACGGACGAGACCACCATGAGCGCGATGACCCACGCCCAGCCCTGCAGCTGCGTCGTGCTCTCGAGGATCGCCTGGTACAGGTTGATGCCCGTGCCGGAGACGCCGCGGTAGATCCAGCCGGCGATGGTGCCGAAGAGCAGGAACGGCAGCAGGATGTCGGTGACGAAGAAGATCGCCAGCACCGGGGCGTGGCCCACCATCCAGGGCAGCATCCGCAGGGTGTTGTACTGCGACCCGCGCGCCCAGCGGAGCTGCTGCTTCGCGAGCTTGCGGATCTTCGTCGGGGCGTCCGTGTAGACGAGGCTCGTGTACTGGTACACGGTCCGGTACCCGGCCTTGAGCGTCAGGTTCGTCAGGGTCCGGTCGTCGGACACCTCGAGGAACACGCCGAGGAACTTCTCGTGCATGAACGCGTCCATGACCTGCATGAGGATGCGCCGGCGGAACGCGATCGTGCGTCCCGGCAGGCAGCCGACCTGGCCGAGCACCGACTGCGCGGGCATCGAGTAGAGCGCTCTCGTGTTCTCGAGCCAGTCGGCCCATCGCGTGATCCACGAGCGCGTCGGCTCGAGGATGCGCTGGCGCGTGGTGACGCCGCCGACGGACGGGTCCGCGAACGGCTTCACGAGCTCCGACAGGGCGTTCTCGGTCCACACGGTGTCCGAGTCGACGAGGACGGTGATCTCGCCACGGGACATCTGGGTGCCGATCCGCACCGCGTTGCGCTTGCCCGGGACCGGCGTGTGGACGCGTCGCACCAGCGGCCCGAACTCGTCGCAGACCTGCTCGAGGCCGGGGTTCGGGGCGCCGTTGATCACGACGATGACCTCGTCGGGACGCTGGTCGACGATGCGACGCAGCACGTCGCGGAACAGGTCGAGGGGTTCGTCGACGACCGGGACGACGACGGACGTGCTCACCTCGTAGGGCGCCGTCGCGGGGCGGTACCGCCGCGACAGGACGACCTTGAGGACCCACAGCGCCCAGACGAGCGTCGAGAAGACGGCGAAGAGGTAGATCTCGTTCTGACCCTCGAGCATGTGCCGTAGCTGGAGGATGAAGATGAACATGAGTCTCCTGGCGTGGCCGGTAGCGGATGAGCTGGACGGCGTCATCGGCGCGCAGCAGGAGCGGGGGCCGGAGGCTCGACCCGGTGCCTGCAGTCGACGGCCTCGAGGCCGTAGTGACCGGCGGGCCACGGCGTGGCACGGGAGCTACCCGGGCTGTCGTTCGTCGTGTGCCGAGCACCGCTGGATGCGGTGCCACCGATCGGTGGACCACACCTTGCACGCCCGGACGGGTGACGCGAAAGCCA
>JAPSIJ010000411.1 GCA_031178805.1 Cellulomonas sp.
CGGACGAGGACCCGGCGGAGCCGGACCCGGCCGCCGACGAGCCGGCCGACCTCGGGCCCACGCTCGAGGAGGCCGCGGCGCTCGCGGACGACGACGCCCCTGACCCCGCCGCCGACGCGGCGCCCACGGCCGAGGAGGTCGCCCGATGACGATGGTCGACACGCTGTTCGGGCTGGTGCCCGCGGCGTCCACGGGGCAGCAGTGGGTGGCGCGCGACCTGCAGCTGGTGAACTGGGGCGGCTACGACGGCCACCACCGGGTGCGGCTGGCGGCGACGGCGACCCTGCTGTCCGGCGGGTCCGGCTCGGGCAAGTCCACGCTGATGGACGCCTACATCGCCCTGCTGATGCCGCACACCACGCCGTTCAACGGCGCGTCCAACGGCGGCGTGGTCGGCCGCCCGCGCGGCAAGGACCAGCGGAACATCCTGTCCTACGCCCGCGGCAAGCTCGACGAGTCGCGGACCGAGGAGGGCACCCGGGAGCGGGTGCTGCGCGGCGACGGCCGGGACACCTGGTCGGCGATCGCGATGACGTGGGCCGACCAGGCGGGGCGGGAGTTCACCGGCGTGCGCGCCTGGTACGTGCCGGCGGCGGCGCGGACGCTGGAGGACGTGCTCGCCGTGCGGGCCACGGCCGAGGGGCCGGTGGACCTGCGCGGGCTGGAGGACGCGGCGGCGGACCGGTTCGCCCGGTCGGCGCTGCTGGCGGCCGGGCTCACGCCGTTCGACACGGACCGGGAGTTCACCGCCCGGCTGCACTCGACGCTCGGCATCGGCGCCACCGGCGACGGCACCAAGGCGGTCGCGCTGCTGGGCCGGATCCAGGCCGGGCAGCAGATCACCACGGTGGACGCGCTCTACAAGGCGATGGTGCTGGAGGAGCCGAGCACGTTCGCCACGGCGGACGCGGTGGTGGAGCAGTTCGACAAGCTCAGCGGCACCCGCGAGCAGATGATCACCGCGCGCCAGCAGGTCAAGGCGCTGGAGTCGATCCGCGAGCACCGGGCGGCCGTCGAGGAGGCCGCCGAGCGGCTGCGCGTGATCGACCAGGTCGGCACGTTCGACGACGAGGACTCCACCGCGGCCCTCTGGCGGCACGAGCGCCGCCTGGGGCTGCTGCGCGCCGTCGAGGAGGAGCTGCGCGGCAGCCACCAGCAGGCCGAGCGCCGCGCCGTGGAGACGACCAGCCGGATCGCGGCGGCGCGGGCGGAGCTGGACGGCGTCCGGGAGACGCTCTGGTCGTCGGGCGGCGACCGCCTGGCGACGGCGCAGCGCGAGCTGGCGGCGGCGCAGGACCGCCTGGAGCGGGTGACCCGCGCGCGGGGCCGGCTCGACGAGGTGCTGCGCGGCGCCCTGGGCACCACCGTGGCCACCGAGGCGGAGTTCGACGCCCTCGCCGCCCGGGGCCGCGCCGCGCAGGCCGACGCGGACGCCAAGGCGGCGGCGCGCGCCGACTTCGGCACCGCGATGGCCGAGCGCAAGGCGGCGGGGGTCGACCTCGCCGTGCTGCGCTCGGACCGGGACGCGGTCGCCCGCCGGCAGGACAACATCCCCGGCGACCTGCACCGGGCGCGCGCGGCGCTGGCGGAGGCGGCCGGGCTGACCCCGGAGGACCTGCCGTTCGTCGCCGAGCTGGTCGAGGTGCGCACGGAGCACGAGCCGTGGCGCGACGCGTTCAACCTCGCCCTCGGCGGCTTCGCCACGCTGCTGCTGATCGACACCGCGCACCTCGGGGCGTTCCGGCGGGCCATCGACGCCGTGCCCACGGCGCGGCGCATCCGGTTCGAGGGCGTGCCGACCGACCTGCGGTCCGACGTCGCGCTGGACCCGCGCACCCTGCCCGGGCGGCTGGACTTCCGCGCCGGGCCGTTCACCGGCTGGCTGCGCAGCGAGCTGGCGAGCCGGTTCGCGTTCGTCTGCGTCGACACCCCCGGCGAGCTCTCGCAGCACGCCAAGGCGCTGACCCGCTCGGGCCAGGTCTCCGAGGGCCGCCGCGGCGCGCACGGCGGCCAGGGGCACGCCAACGTGCTCGGGTTCACCAACACCCGGCGCCTGGCGCACCTGGACGAGCAGATCGCCGCGGCGCAGGCCCGCCTCGACGCCGCCGAGCAGCAGGTCCGCGCCGCCGAGGAGCGGCTGGACGCCCGCGACGGGGAGCTGCGCGCCTACGAGCAGCTCGACGCGGTCAGCTGGGACCAGGTGGACGTCGCCGCCGCCGAGGCCGAGCAGGCCCGGTGGGCGCAGGTGATCGCGGACGTGACGTCGGGCAACCCCGAGGTGACGCGGCTGCAGCAGCGGGTCACCGAGCTGGAGGCGACGATCCGGTCGCTGACCGAGGAGGTCGGGCGGACCAAGGGCAGCGCCGAGGAGCTCGGGGACCGCTGGTCGTCGGTCACCGACGAGGTCGACGTCGCCCAGGCGGCGCTCGACCGGGCGCAGGACGCCGGCGTCACCGTGGGCGAGGACCACCGCGCCTACCTCGACGCCCTGCTGGGCGGGTCGGGGGACGGCGCCGCGCGCCCCGGCGGCGTGCAGCCCTCGCCCGTGTCCGCGCTCGCCGCGTTCGACGCCACCGTCGCCCGCGCGAACGAGATCCTGCGGTCCGACCGGCAGGCGGCGCAGCAGACCACCGGCGCCGCCCGCGAGGCGCTGCGCCGGACGTTCGAGACGTTCGTCGAGCGCTGGCCCGACCCGGACCTCGGCACCGACCCGGACGCCTCGTACGGCGACTTCGAGCGGATCCTGGCCGCGCTGGAGGCCAACGGGCTGCACGAGCTCGAGGCCGAGTGGCGCAAGAGCCTGCTGCGGCTGTCCGGCAACGACCTCACCGACCTGCACCACGCCCTGGGCCGGTCGGTCCGGGAGATCAAGGAGCGGATCCGGCCGGTCAACGAGATCCTCGCGGACCTGCCGTTCGC
>JAPSIJ010000412.1 GCA_031178805.1 Cellulomonas sp.
GCCGGCCGCCGAGCCGGTCGAGGGCTGACCCGCCGCGTCGCCCGCCGGACCCCGGGGTCCGGCGGGCGGCGCGTCAGCCGAAGTAGCGCGGCAGCGTCGCCTCGGAGACCGCGCGGGCCTCGGCGAGCGGCAGCGTGAACAGCCCGGTGACCTCGACCGCCGGCGCGTGCACGTGCTGCTCCGGGGCCTCCTCGGTCGGGGCGCCGGCGCCGGGCTCGCAGGTCTCGGCGGTGGCACCGATCCGCAGCGCGGGCACGCCCTGCGCGGTGCACAGGTCCTCGAACCGGACGGCCTCGGAGCGCGGCACGGCGACGACCGCGCGGGCGGTGGACTCGGACAGCAGCGCCTCGAACGGCGTGACGCCGTCCCGCTCGCAGATCCCGGCCAGGTCCACCTGGACGCCCACGCCATAGCGCAGCGACGCCTCGACCAGCGCCTGGGCGAGCCCGCCCTCGGACAGGTCGTGCGCGGCGTCCACCAGGCCGTCGCGCGAGGCCCGCACCAGCACCTCGGCCAGCCGGCGCTCGGCGTCCAGGTCCACCCGCGGCGGCGTGCCGCCGAGGTGACCGTGCACCACGTCGGCCCAGGCCGAGCCGTCGAGCTCGGGGCGCGTGGTGCCGAGCAGGTAGACGGACTCGCCCGCGGCGGTCCACCCGGACGGGGTGGCCTCGGCGACGTCCTCGATCACGCCGAGCACGCCGACCACGGGGGTCGGGTGGATGGCGGAGTCGATCTTCCCGGGCTCCCCGGTGCCGTTGTAGAGCGAGACGTTGCCGCCGGTGACCGGCACGGACAGCGTCGCGCAGCCGTCGGCCAGGCCCTCGATCGCCTGCACGAGCTGCCACATCGACGCCGGGTCCTCCGGGCTGCCGAAGTTCAGGCAGTCGGTGACCGCGAGCGGCCGGGCGCCCGACGCGGCGACGTTGCGGTAGGCCTCCGCGAGCGCCAGCTGGGCGCCGGCGTACGGGTCGAGCTTGGCGTAGCGGCCGTTCGCGTCGGTGGCCAGCGCGACGCCGAGGCCCGTGGTCTCGTCCACGCGGACCACGCCGGCGTCGTCGGGCTGCGCGAGGGCGGTGTTGCCCTGCACGAACCGGTCGTACTGGTCGGTGACCCAGGACTTCGAGGCCAGGTTCGGCGAGCCGACGAGCCGGAGCACCGTCTCCCGCAGCTCGGCGCCGGTGGCGGGGCGGGCGTACCGCTCGGCGCCCTCGGCGGTGCTGACGGAGTCGGCGACCAGGCCGTCCTGCCAGTCCGGGCGGGCGTACGGGCGGTCGTAGACCGGGCCCCCGTGCGCGACGGTCCTCGGGTCGACGTCGACGATCCGCTGGCCGTGGTGGTCGATGGTGAGCCGGCCGGTGCCGGTGACCTCGCCGATCACGGCGGTCTCGACGTCCCACCGCGACGTGATGGCGAGGAACTCGTCGAGCTTCTCCGGCGTGACGACCGCCATCATCCGCTCCTGCGACTCCGACATCAGGATCTCGCCGGCGGTCAGGCTGGGGTCGCGCAGCAGCACGTTCTCCAGGTCGACGTGCATGCCGCCGTCGCCGTTGGACGCGAGCTCGGAGGTGGCGCAGGAGATGCCGGCCGCGCCGAGGTCCTGGATGCCCTCGACCACGCGGGCCGCGTACAGCTCCAGGCAGCACTCGATGAGCACCTTCTCCATGAAGGGGTCGCCGACCTGGACGCTGGGCCGCTTGGAGGGCTTGGTGTCGTCGAAGGTCTCGGAGGCGAGGATCGACGCGCCGCCGATGCCGTCGCCGCCGGTGCGGGCGCCGAACAGCACGACCTTGTTGCCCACCCCGGACGCGTTGGCCAGGTGGATGTCCTCGTGCCGCAGCACGCCCAGGCACAGCGCGTTCACCAGGGGGTTGCCCTGGTAGGACGGGTCGAACACCAGCTCGCCGCCGATGTTCGGCAGGCCGAGGGAGTTGCCGTAGCCGCCGACGCCGGAGACGACGCCGTGCACCACGCGGGCGGTGTCGGGGTGGTCGACCGCGCCGAACCGCAGCTGGTCCATCACGGCCACCGGCCGGGCGCCCATCGAGATGATGTCACGGACGATGCCGCCGACGCCGGTCGCGGCGCCCTGGTACGGCTCGACGTACGACGGGTGGTTGTGCGACTCGACCTTGAAGGTGACCGCCCAGCCGTCGCCGATGTCGACCACGCCGGCGTTCTCGCCGATGCCGACCAGCAGGTGCTCGGTCATCTCGGGGGTGACCCGCTCGCCGAACTTGCGCAGGTGGGTCTTGCTGGACTTGTACGAGCAGTGCTCGGACCACATCACGGAGTACATGGCGAGCTCGGCGGCCGTCGGGCGGCGGCCGAGGATGTCGCGGATCCGCTGGTACTCGTCGGGCTTGAGGCCGAGCTCCGCGAACGGCTGCGGGGCGTCGGGGGTGGCCGCGGCGTGCTCCACCGTGTCGGACACGTGCCCGGCGGGGGCGGACGCGGGGTCGGCGGGCTGCTGCGAGGCGGTGGGCGCGCTGGTCATCGAATCCCTCGGGCTGGAGGCCGGCTCGCGGCGCGGCGTGCGGCTGGCACGGGCCGTGCGCGACCGGGCGGGCGTCGGCAGACGTGCACAGGCTACCGGCGTGACGCGCGCCACCCGAACGCGGTCCGGCGGGCGCCGGCGGTCAGCCGCCGGGGCACTCGTCGCTGTCCCCGCCGCTGCGGCAGGCGACCTGCCCGCCGGCGGGACCGGGCGCCGGGGGCGCGGTGCCCGCGTCCGCGGCGGACACCCGGAGCAGCACCCCGGCGACCAGCGCGACGCCGAGCAGCACGACGCCGGCGCCGACGCGCCACCGGCGCCCGGTGACGGCGGCGGACGCCGTCCCGGCGACGAGCAGGGCGACGCACGCGACGAGGGTGACGAGGTAGCGGCGCTCCTCGCCGGGCGTCGCC